>JAZGFW010000030.1:0-22893 GCA_036479895.1 Cocleimonas sp.
CTAATAAAAACCACTATGAATACTATCCAGTTTGAAAGGGTATGATAAAGCTTAACGGTTAAATAGGAGATATTTATGAGTACCAGTCCCAACTTAAGACCTATTATTATTAGTGGTGATGTCAGTCTATCCTCAAGCGATAATAATGAAAAAATCTCAGAAGATTCCCCTGCGATTATAGTGATGACCGACTTTAATCGCGTTAAGCCCTTCCAAATTAAAGCGAGTGCAAGCCTAGAAGAAACTAACAAAAAAATGATTTCAGTAGGCGTGCGATTATTATTTGTTCACGATGAAAATCAAAAAATGATAGGGCTATTGACCTCATTTGACCTTTTAGGTGAAAAGCCTTTGCTACATATACAAACTCAGGGTGGTACGAGAAATGATATTGAAGCACGCGATATTATGACGCCGATTGGTAAGCTTGAAGGTATTGAACTTTCAAAAATCCAAGCCGTTACCATTGGAGATATTATCGAAGTATTTCGGCACTCTCACCGCCACCACATGTTGATCATCGAAAAAGATGGTGATAATACCAATATTCGCGGGCTGATTTCATCTTCACAGGTTTCGCGCTCACTGGGTATTGAAATTTCAGCTAGCCAAAGAGCAGAAAGCTTTGCACAGCTTAACCGTTCCTTATCATAAGAGACCTTTGCATGTGTCAGTGACGAAAGAAAAATAAGCTCCACAGTTTGCGGTTGGATTAATAGATCAGGAGTACCCAATGTATTAAGTGAACAACTATCATCAAACAACATTTAGGTCGCCGCAACTAAAATAATCTAGATCAAGTTCTTATAACTTTTTACTTTCTATTCTTGATTAGCATCCGCATAATTCATCCACTTGTTACTACAGACTTAATCTATGAGTGCTTTCAAGCCACCCTACCCTAAACGCCACACAAAGAAGCTAAACCCTTTTCAAGCGCTGTACTACGCGCAAAAAGATCTGCTTTCTATTTGGGAGGAGTCAGCGTTTAAATTCGAGCTTATGTCTCAAAAAATCTTCAAAAAGCATGTTTTTATCGTTAATGCACCTGAAATAATTCGTTATGTGATGGTCGAAAACAAAGATAATTACGAGCGCAAAAGCAAACAAATGATACGTGCGTTAGAGCCCTTACTAGGCGACGGTTTGTTTATTAGTGACGGTAAAACATGGACATCACGTCGACGCATTCAAACCCCTATGTTTGATAGTAAGCATATTAAAATGTATAGCAAAGTGATGGTTAATACCGTGACTGAAATGGCCAACAACTGGAAACAACAGGGCAATAACAGTTCGTTGGATGTGCATACTGAAATGGGTAAACTTGCCGCTGAAATCATTGCACGCACTCTATTTGGCGAAAAGCTGGGGGCACAAAACAGTGAAAAAGTCGTCAGTGCGTTTGCAGACTATCAATCCGTTGTAAAACAAATGGCAATTTTTAGTTTCTTAGGCTTGCCCGACTGGCTACCGAATATAAATGCAAAAGTGGGTAAAGCTAGAACAGCCGCCAAAACCATACACCAAACGGTAGATGCCATTATTGCCATTGCTGAAGAAGAAGGCCACGAAGGCACCATGGTCGCTGAGCTCATTAACGCCAATAAATCAGAGAGTGGCACTGACTTAATGACGCGTAAACAAATTCGCAATGAAATTATCGTTTTATTTATGGCGGGTCATGAAACTACTGCCAACGTATTAGCATGGGTGTGGTACTTAATCTCACAATCACCAGAAGTTGAAAAAAAGCTACACGAAGAGCTCGCAAATGTACTCGGTGATCGCCCACCAAATTTTGAGGATATTGAAAACCTTACCTTCACGCGTGCTATTTTAGATGAAACAATGCGCCTTTATCCTCCTGTACCCGTGCTTTCAAGGCAGGCACAAAAAGATGATGAAATACGTGGCAGAAAAGTACCGGCGGGTTCACTCATGTTAATCGTGCCGTGGTTGCTGCATCGTCATAAGAAACTATGGAAAGACCCTGACCACTTCATCCCCGAACGCTTTATGCCTGATGCGATAAAGCCAAAAAAGTTTAGTTATATTCCGTTTAGCATCGGCCCCAGAGTATGTATCGCGAAGAATTTTGGCGTAACAGAGTCTGTTCTCGCTATTGCTATTATTGCGCAAAGATTTCGTTTAACGTTACCTACAGAAACTGATGTTAGCCATGAATGTCGTTTGACATTGCGCCCTAAGGGTAAGCTACCTATGACTTTAAAGTTTAGGTAAGGTACTTGAGATATTTTTTGGTCGCGCTTTAAATAAAATTCTTGTGGTACTTACTTAAAAATAGTGTATTAGCTGGTACTTAAATAGAAAGAATCGCTTTGCGATAATACTGCAATTCTTCAATCGACTCTAAAATATCATCCATTGCCAAATGTACACCTTTTTTACTAAAACCGTCTAAAACTTCAGGATTCCAACGGCTTGCTAGCTCTTTCAACGTACTTACATCTAAGTTACGGTAATGAAAAAAGTCTTCAAGAATCGGCATTTCGCGCGCCATAAAACGGCGGTCTTGGCAGATGCTGTTACCACACATGGGCGATGCACCTTTAGGCACAAACGTTTCTAAAAACTGAATCGTTTCCGCCTCTGCCTGCGCCATTGAGACTTTACTTTCTAGTACTCGTTTAATTAAGCCAGAATTTCCATGATGCGTCTGATTCCAATCATCCATGCCATCTAAAAGACTTTGTGGTTGATGAATAGCGATCACAGGACCTTCGGCTAGTTTATTTAAGTCTTTATCAGTAACGACCGTAGCAATCTCGATAATAACGTCGTTTACGGTATCCAAACCCGTCATTTCCAGATCAATCCAAATGAGATTATTTTTGTTTTGTTTCATGAGGTATAATTCCGCGCTTTAAAAATCATAAAAGATCACTATCTTAACGCATATGCAAACTTTTACTCTACTATTTATCTTTATGGTGCTTGCCACTACAGGCATGCAATTATGGCTTTCTTTACGTCAAGCAAAGCATGTAGGCGAACACCGCTCTGCTGTGCCCAAAGAATTTGCGGATAAAATCACCTTAGATGAACACCAAAAGGCCGCCGACTACACTCAAACTAAAGGGCAGTTCGGTCGTTTTGATTTGTTACTTGGCTCAGTTGTACTATTTTTGTGGGCATTCGGTGGCGGCCTAGAGTGGTTAGATAACCTTTGGCGTTCTGCTAACTGGGGACCACTAGCAACAGGTGTTGCCGTTTTATTAAGCTTTTCAATGATTTCTAGCTTAATTGATATACCTACTTCACTTTACAACACCTTTGTTATCGAAGAAAAATTTGGCTTTAACAAAATCACCTTAAAAGTCTATTTAATCGACATGTTAAAAGGTACAGCTTTATCCTTAGTGATTGGCATTCCCTTAATTTTATTGATTTTATGGTTGATGGAATCCGCAGGTGATCTTTGGTGGCTGTACGCTTGGTTAGCATTGACTGTATTTTCTATCTTGATGATGTGGGCTTACCCTAAATTTATCGCTCCTATTTTTAATAAATTCAAACCTTTAGAAGAAGGCGAAGTACTTGATCGTTTGACTAGCCTTTTAAAACGCACTGGTTTTAATTCCGATGGCGTATTTATAATGGATGGCTCTAAACGCTCTAGCCACGGCAATGCCTACTTTACTGGCTTTGGCAAAACCAAGCGCATAGTCTTCTTTGACACCTTATTAAAACACCTTAGCCCGACACAGGTCGAAGCTGTTTTAGCACACGAGCTAGGGCACTTTAAACGTAAACATGTATTGAAAGGCATGGTGGTTTCCATTAGCATGACCTTTATTGGCTTTGCAGTGCTTGCATGGTTGATGAAACAAGACTGGTTTTATACTGCACTGGGGATTTCGCAGTCTTCAACCTATATGGCGTTAATTTTATTTATGCTGGTTTCACCTGCGTTTACTTTCTTTATCGGCCCACTTATGGCGCGCTGGTCTCGTAAGCATGAGTTTGAAGCGGATGAATTTGCCGCCCAACAGTCAGATGCTGGGGAACTTATCTCTGCACTGGTTAGTCTATATAAAAAGAACGCGGGAACACTAACGCCAGACCCATTATATTCGGCGTTTTATGATTCTCACCCACCTGCTTCGATACGCATAGCGCATCTGAAATCGGTAGGATAACTAGATTTACAAGTCAATGGAGACTTAACATGACATTATTTAAAACACTAAAAAACGTACTTTTAACAATCGTAACAACAGCTGGCTTGCTGATGTCTGGTGCTTCATTTGCTGAAGGTAATGCAGGCAATGGAAAAAAGCTTTACTCTGGTTCAAAGTGTAACAAGTGCCACGGCACTGAGGTTTTTACCCGTAAAGACCGTAAAGTAAAAAATCTTAAAGGTCTAGAAGCACAAGTACGCCGTTGTGATTCTAACCTGAATACTAACTGGTTTGATGATGAAATTTTAGATGTTACCGCTCATTTAAATAGCGCTTTTTATAAATTCAAATAAAGTGAGACCTCAAGGTGTTTCTCCAATTATGATGATCCGATTTTGAGCAAAAATATCAGCACCGGACGCGTAGTAATCCGCTTCGGTGCTGAACTCTTAGTAGAAAACCCAGGTCACGCTAAAGACCCGCTTCTCCCCCCTATTCGCTGTACCGCCAAACGTAAATTCGACACCATTGTTTGTGGCGATGTTATTACGTGGCATCCAAATGAACATGGCAACGCGTCTGTTGATGATCTTCTGCCTCGCAAAAATGCCCTGACAAGACCCGGTTATCGTGGTCGCCCACGCACCATTGCAGCCAATATTGATCAGTTGGTGATTGTTAATTCATGGCTACCTGAAACTTCATGGGACTTGGTAGATCGTTATTTAATCGCGGCGCATCAACTTGAAGCCAGCGCTATTATCGTGATGAATAAAAGTGACTTAGCAGATAAACACGCCACCGATGAAGACTGGCGCGCGATGCAGGTTTATCGTGACATCGGCTACCCCGTATTAGAAATGAATGCCGTAACAGGCGAAGGTGTAGAAGAATTAAGTGCGCTAATGCGCGATAAAACCAGTATTTTTAGCGGTCGATCGGGTGTGGGTAAATCATCCATCGCCAATATTATCTTGCCCGATACCGATATTACCGTAGGGATTATTTCTAACTCTGGTGAAGGCAAACACACAACAACTACTGCTACTTTGTATAAATTACCTAATGATGGTTATTTAATCGACTCCCCCGGTGTACGCGACTACGCCTTAGGCGATCTTGATACGCATGAACTCAGTGACGGCTATATCGAATTTGCGCCTTATAAAGAATCCTGCCGCTTTAATAATTGTACCCATGACCATGAGCCAAAATGTGCAGTGCGCAGTGCTGTTGAAAGCGAAGATATTACACAAGAGCGTTATCAACGGTATATTCAAGCACTCAGAGGACTAGAATAAATAAAATTCTTCGACTCGCCTAGAGTAGGTCATTAAATGACTTAGCTTTAATTGAGCAGAGTCGAAGCAACACAAGCTATTCTTAGTTACGGTATTTTTTGCCACCCTTTCTATGTTTACGTCCACCTCTTGGGTGATGTTCTTTCCTATACGCTTTAAATTTACTGAGTTGCTCATCATTTAACAGTGAGGTTAATGCTTTACGGTGGCTCTTACGCAGTGCTCGTTTTTTTTCACGTGATTTTTGTTTTTCGCTACGTAGCTGTTTCATGCTGGCACGATGACTTTCCATTAACTGCCGTAGCTGCGTTGCCTGAGAACCTTGAAGGCTAAGTGTTGATATTACTTTATCAATATCTGGACCTTTATTCTTTTGATTCTCAGCAAACGCTGGGGTAGCTTGAAATGTTAAAAATACTATCGATGCTAATGCTAATTTTTTCATAATAATTACCTGTTTATTGAAACTTAAATATGATTATTTAAGTGTGTTAATTATCACTAACAAATAAGGAAAGAATTAGAAAGAAATGTGAAAGTTTACTTGATCTGCTGATAACGATAGCCTGCACCATAAACTGACTGGATGATTTCACTTTCTACGTCCATATTTTCAAGTTTTTCACTGAGCTTGTTGCGTAATTTTTTAATATGACTATCGACTGTGCGATCATTAACAACGCGGTTATCACTATAGATATGTGTCAATAGTTGATCACGTGAAAAAATTTGTCCAGGATGCTTATACATTGCATGGAGTAATTTAAATTCAATCGTGGTCAACTCTATTTGTATTTGCTTGTAGCTAACCGAATGACTTTTATCATCAAGCAACAGAGCATCCTCACCCTTTTGTAAGGTATTTTCTGTCCTTCTCAGCACTGTTTTAATACGTGCAATGACCTCTCTTGGGCTAAATGGCTTACATATATAGTCATCTGCACCCAATTCTAATCCGATTAAGCGATCAATTTCTTCAACCTTGGCAGTTATCATAATAATAGGAATATCTGAATTACGGCGGACATCTTTACAAATCGTAATACCATCGACATCAGGTAACATTAAATCCAATAGAATCAATCTAGGCTGGTTGTGTTGAAGCCATTCTTGAGCCTCCCTACCATTATTAATCACCTCCACGTCAAACCCAGATTGCACACAGTAATCTTTGAGTAATCCAGCAATTTTAATTTCATCTTCAATAATTAGTAGAGGTGATTGCATAAAAGCGAGTCTCGTATTGGTCTTGAATAATAAGGCATCAAGGGCATCAGAATTCTTCAACAGTCATCAAAAGTCATAACAAATGAAATACCACCCAGATGAGAATGTTTAGCAACCATTTCACCTTCGTGTGCTTCTACAATTTTTTGACAAATTGATAAACCTAAGCCAGAGCCACCAGTATTTCTATTTCGAGAAGATTCAACACGGTATAAGCGTTCAAATAATTGAGAAAGCTCTTTATCAGTGACGCCAGGTTCTGAATCTGACCAATTTATGTGAACCTTATTGTTGCTGTGCGTAACAGTGACTTCTAACACGCCTGAATCTCGCGTGTAGTGTAAGCTATTATTGGCCAGATTAGAAAATAGTTGAGTAAGACGTTGCTCATCACCTTGAATAAATAGTCGCTCATTTTTATTATGAAGGTTTACTGTTATGTTTTTATCTTCAAATTGCTCTGTATGATGCTTCAAAACATTGTTTATGAGCGCATTAATATCCAGTTTTTCTTTATCATAACTCAGCGCCCCCATATCAGAGAGTGATAACACATGTAGGTCATCCACCAACCTATTTAAACGTAAAACCTCTTGTTGTAATGACTCAACGGACTCTGGGGTAAGTTCTCGAACACCATCAAGCAATGCCTCACATTCACCACGTAGTATGGCAACAGGTGTTCTTAATTCATGGGAAATATCTGAAATCCATCGTTGTCTGGACGTTCTATTTTTTTCTAATGTTTCTCCTAAATGATTGAGTTGCGCCTCTAGCTGACCTAATTCATCTGTACTCACATGAATATTTCGAGCTTTAAAATTTCCTGCCATCAAGTGATCTGCCTGCTGACCAATTCTTTCAATCCTTTTTCGTAAATAACTCGCTAACACCCACGCACCTATCAAAATAATCCCTAAAGCAATAAAAGCAATTTTGGTGAATGCATTATTTTGGTAGCGTAAAAACTGCTGATCAAGCTGATCCGTTATTTTAGTAAAAGCTTTAATACGAAGATAGCCAATTGTGTTTTCATCTATCATTATTGGTATTAAAGAGGCTGACGAAGATTGATTTTTACTCCCTACGATCAGTTTTTGATCTTTATCTAATAACGTGATCATTTTGTCCTGAGGAGGAGGAGGTCTATTACCTCTTGGTGGAGGTCGCCTTTTAAATTCTGGTGATCGATTATTTTGACGAGACGCTTCACCAAAACGTTCCCCTAGTTGATCCAACCTTAACGGCATCTTTCTTCGTTGTTGCCTTCTTAATGGACTTTGTAAGTTTTGCCTTAGGTATTGACGCCATAAGTGCTTATCATTACGTAGAAACTCCCAGCTACCGTTAACTTCATAATCTACCTTCAATTGATAAGTAACCTTATTGGTTCGATTAGCCTCTATATTATTAAGATACTCAAGAAACCCCGTGTTGATACTTTGCCGCGACAGAATCACGGCAAGAATTAACACAATTCCTGTTAAGCCGACAAAAGTTAGTGCTAGTTTATGCCAAAGTTTCAATGATTTTTCCTTCTTAAAGAGTCTTTTTTATAGGTATTCTAATTAAGGAGATCCTGAATAAGGTCAATTATTTTAAGCTTGCTAAAACAGCTGATATTTTCCACAAAGATCGTTACAAGGGAATAACCATTCCAGCTCACTTCGAGAAAAATAGCGACAGCTTTTTCTGCGCTTAAATATAATCGACTTAATCAGACTCTCCTTAAGGGATCTTCTGAAAAGTCCATATAATTTTGCCATATTATCCCAAGACTTATTATCTTGTAATACTCATCGCCTCTTATTAAAACTGGAATCAGGCGTACCTTTAAAACAACCCAGCACCCATGGATAGCTATCCGTTACATAATAGCCGTATACTCCATCAATCGTCATACCGTTGCATTCATCTAAATCACCTGCACCTGACGAATATTCATAATCATCGACAAATATACCATCAAAACTCCCGCCAGGATCAACACCATCAATTGCTGTTCTTGTGCCAGTTTTTAATTGATAGCTTGAAGTCGCTTTTCTGATCGTGCCGTTATCATCAAAATATGAACCGTAGATTGGAAAACCATCCGCCGCAAAACCTATAACAGGTGATTCAATCGCTGTGTCCGAATAGAAAAGTGCATTAGGGCTACCGTGATAATGATAAGTACCATCAGGCTGAGTGTGCGCATTATGAGAATCTGTTCCAAAATTTGCCAACGGTGACATAGGATCATATCTAAATGGGGTGGCCATTTGAAAACATCCTATTTTACCGCCCCCCACACCAAAGCACCCTGCTGCCAAAAGATCTAACTTAATACCATTTAAAAAAACAGCATTGTCTGTACCCAATGATAATGCTGTTATCGAAGAAGCTACTGTAGGTGTTTGCGTCACTTCATAAGTCGCTGTATTTGCTACAACATTATGGGCGAAATGTGCTGGAGCATCATTAAAGTCATGATTAGGAATTGAGTTAACGGCGAATGTGCACTTCCCAGCCGTTGCTGTAATCACAAGGCTACCGTCAAAGTTGACTGCTCGCTGAATATCCTTTACTGATGACGTGTAACGCTTTACATAATCAACACAATTTTCTGATTTACGGACTAAGATTGCATCAGTAATATCTGTACTACCCGTACTGCCTGTAGTACCTGTAGTTTCCTCAGAATCTGTAGTTGTACTATTCCCCCCTCCACATGCAGTTAATAACACTACCATCGAACTCATTAATATTAGTTTCACGTTGGTTTCCTTTCAATAAGCTTTAAGAAAAGCTATCTTATGAATAAAATAAGTAAGAAATATGGAAGCAATATAATTGTTTCTTAAGTACGCCTTTCTTTAAAAGAATAATCGATATTTATAGCGCGTCCACATTTATTACTCATTTGATAAGTATAATAATCTACACTAATTCAAAGAGAGCTCTAATAATGATTTTACATTCAACCATTTGTAAAAGTTTTGGCATGGTACTTTTTTTCTGCGCATCTCTCATTGGTTGCGGTGGTGGAGGTGGATCAGACACAACAACTGATACTGACGCACCAACATCCAATCCAACGACTAAGGCTGGAGCAAAGTCAAAACCTAATATTCTGCTCATTATTGCGGATGATATGGGTTTGGATGCAACGCCAGGTTATAGTGAAGGCACACAGAAGCCAAAAATGCCTGTATTACAAAGCCTAAGCACTAGTGGCATTACCTTTGATAACCTCTGGGTGAATCCATTATGCGCCCCAACCAGAGCAACTATTTTGACAGGAAAATACGGTATTAACTCAGGCGTTACGGGTGTGCAGTCAGGAAACAATGGTATCTCCACCTCGGAAACTTCTTTACAGTCTTACCTTACCAATAACTCCACCTATAACAGTGCCATTATTGGCAAGTGGCATTTATCCAATAATAGTAACGGCGGTTCAGATAACCCCGCGCAAATGGGCGTTGAACACTACGAAGGTCTATTAAGTGGGGCACATGAAGACTATTCTAACTGGGCATTAACAAAAAATGGAATAACATCGACGGTACAACAGTATTCAACAAGCTACTTTACCGATAAAGCAATAGACTGGGTAAGCGAACAGCAAGACCCATGGTTTCTTTGGTTAGCCTACACCGCCCCACACACTCCCTTTCATTTACCACCAACTGATCTACACTCTAGCGACGATCTGCCAAACACAAAAGATGATATTAACGCCAACCCGCTGGACTATTATTTAGCTGCACTTGAGGCATTAGATACAGAAATGGGGAGGCTATTAAAAACGATAGATATGGATAATACCATCGTCATCTTCATTGGCGACAATGGAACGCCTAAGCGTGTTATTCAGAGTCCATTTACTAAAAATCAAGCGAAAGGAAGCGTGTACGAAGGAGGCATCCATGTCCCAATGATCATTTCAGGTGCAGGAGTTACAAAGTCTGGCGCAAGAGAAGCCGCACTAATTAACTCAACGGATTTATTCACAACCATTACAGATATCGCTGGCACAGGTTTGGTTAAGCATCATGACAGTCAAAGTTTCAAAGATATGTTAACGGGTACGCAGCAAGATACAAGAGAATTTATTTATACCGAAATATCTGATTCAACGAATGCTTGGGCCATTAGGGACTCGCAATACAAATTAATTACACTCGATGAAGGCTTTCAAGAATTCTATGATTTAAACAGTGACCCTTATGAAAAAAATGATCTTACATCAGGCACGCTTTCTTCAATACAAACCCAAGCAAAAAACAAGCTTGAAGGTCTTGCGAGTACGGTTAGACAAGGGAAATAAGTTAAAAGCAATATCCTGTAATTTACTGATGAAAATCAGGGGAAAGTATGAAACTTGGGGGGTGTGTTAAAATATGGAGAAGAATCCTGTTCTTGTTAATTATTGCTAATAACTACTGCTAAGAATTATGAGAATTAGAAAATATAACGAATCAGATTGGTCGCTAATATGGCCTATCATAGAAAAAGTATTTCGTGCAGGTGAGACATACGCCTACTCCCCTAGAATATTAGAAAAAGAAGCACATAGTATTTGGGTTGAAGCCCCAAAAGAAACGTATGTTGCGATTGGGGAGGAAAATAAAATAGTCGGCACATACTATATTAAACCAAACCAGCCAGAACTAGGTTCACATGTCTGTAATTGCGGTTATATTGTTTCTGATAAAGCTAGAAAGCAAGGCGTTGCCACGAGCCTATGTGAACATTCACAACAAACAGCAAAAGACCTAGGTTTTAGAGCAATGCAATACAACCTTGTTGTTTCTACTAACGAAGGTGCAATACGCTTATGGGAAAAATTGGGTTTTAAGGTGGTAGGCGTTTTACCTAAAGCTTTCAAAAGTCACTCTTTAGGCTACGTTGATGCTTTTGTCATGTATAAAACACTAGAAAAGTAATCAGTATTATTTACAGGCTCTAAATTAGCGATAGTCTTAAAAGGTATTTTTTATTAAATTTTGCTATAATCAGCTGTGGGCATACAGAGACCCTTGTACATGAGGTATGACGAATAAAAATAGCTTAATTTCTGCCTGTTTTTCTTTCACAATACTCTCATGCAAAGGCCTCTTATAAAAATACTAAGACAATATAACACGTGAAAACTAATCTCATTCTAAGTTTGGTACTGGTTTTATTATCAGTACCACTATCAAGCTTTGCTAAAGGCTTAGACTCCCAGCGCGAGGATTTTATTGAAGCCTACAATATCCTGCACAAAGGCGGGCTTTATTCTGGCTCGCACCTCAAAGATTATCCCTTATCCATCTACCTTGATTATGAGCGGATTAAGCAACATCTAAAAGTCACCCGCGACCAAGCTTTAATTAACTTTATTGAAGAACACCCAAATGCTTATCTATCTGATAGGTTACGCACAGAGCTTTTAGTGCGCTTTGCAAAGCAAGAACGCTGGACGAGCCTGCTTAAATCTTACAAAGATGGTCAAGGTGGCAATCGCGCAAAATGTGTGGGGTTAGAAGCAAGAGTTCGCACCAACTCAGGTGAACCCAAGAAGGTAGCTTTACTAGCAGGAAAAAAACTGTGGCTCTCTGGCAATGGTCGCCCAAAGTCTTGTGACGGTTTGTTTAGCCTATTAAAAAAACACCAATTAATTGATAGTGATAGCACTTGGCAACGTATCGCACTAGCAATGGACAAAGGCAAGACCAGCCTTGCGAGTAGTCTAGCTCGAAACACCAAACTCGCTAAGCTCACATCTTTATGGGTTAAATTACGCAAAAGCCCTTCTCGCAACCTAAGTCATAAGCTACTTAAAAAGAATAACCCCCGCACCCGACAATTAATCACCTATGCGATTAAACGCATTGCGCGCAAAGATACTACGAAGGCTCAATCAAAGTGGAAGCAGTTTCAAAAAGATCGAGGTTTTACAAAAGATGAAAAGGCGGATGTAAATAGTTATATCGCCATTAGAGACGCGCTCGATCATAAAGATGATGCACTCAAACAGTTTATTGCAATCCCTAATGAAAAACGAAGTGCGGAAGGCAATATTTGGATGGCGCGCACAGCAGTTCGCAAAGGCCGTTGGCAAGCCGCGCTTGATGCCATTGAAAGCATGAGCGATGATGAAAAAAAATCAGATGTTTGGACCTATTGGCGTACTTATTCAAACCACCGCTTAGGCAATAAAACCACCCCTGAAGATTATTTTGAGCTATCTAAGAATGCTTCTTTTTATGGGTTTTTAGCCGCTGACCAGCTTGAACAACCTTATGTAAGGCTTGAACAAGAAGAGCCTGATTGGGCACAGTTCATCCCTGAACTTAAAAAAATAAAAGGCATTCAACGTGCTACCGAGCTTTATGAAATTGGCTACCCTGCGCTTGCACGCAAAGAATGGATGTGGGAAATTAAACAATTAAGCCATCACGATAAATTAGTTGCGGCTGCTTATGCACTTGAAAATAACCAGCCTTTTTTGGCGATTATTACTGTTTCACAAACCAAAGATTGGAATCAAGTGGGTTTACGCTTCCCCATGAGATATAAAGATTTAGTATTAAGCTCTGCCAAACAACAAGATATAAACCCTGCATGGGTTTACGGCATTATGCGTCGTGAAAGCGCCTTTGATGCAAAGATAAGTTCTAGCGCTAATGCCCGAGGTTTAATGCAAATATTGCCACGTACTGCCAAAGAAGTGGCGCGCAAGCTGGGTATAAAAGATCATCGTACATCTGACTTATTAATCCCTGAAAAAAATGCGCGTTTAGGGGCAGGTTATTTAAGCCAAATGCTGAAAAGATTTAAGGGAAATTACGCAAAAGCCACAGCGAGTTATAATGCTGGGCCTCACCGTATCCCTAAGTGGACGCCTGAATACCCTATTGTTGCACCGCGTTGGATAGAGAGCATACCCTTTAATGAAACCCGAAATTATGTGCGTGCGGTGATGTCTTATACAACGATTTATGATTACAAGCTAAACACCGCTAACAAAAAAGATAAAAAGCTAGGTGGAAACCTGCGTTTATCACAGCGTTTACATCCTGTCGGGGGCAATCAATAATGCACTTTACTCCTCATCCAAAAAAGCAACGCGGTATTGCACTTATTACCGCGTTGATTATTACTTCAATTGCTATTTCATTGGCAGCGACGGTAATGTACCGCCAACAAATCCATATACGTTTCTCAGGCAATATCGCTCACATGGAGCAAGCCTATCTATACGCGAATGGTATGGAGGATTGGGCAGGTACTTTCTTACAAAAATCATATAAAAAACATCCTAATTATGATTCTTTAAAAGATGACTGGGCGGTGTTGCTCCCTCCTATTCCAATTCCTGGTGGGGTAATGAATGGGCAATTATTTGACTTGCAGGCGCGTATAAACTTGAACTCTCTGGTTCGCGAACCAATAAGAGTCAGAAACCCTAACAATGCCAATAACTCAAACAATCAAAATAGTTCTAATAATACGAGACGTAGAAACCCGAATAGACAAGGTAATCCCAATCAAAACCCTAATAACAGGCAACAACAAACGATTGATATTGCAAAAATAACGCGTGATCGCTTGACCTTTTTAATGAGAAATACCATTGACCCTGATGAAGACATGGGGCCGTCTGAAAATTTTTCTGACATCGTAAAGGATTGGATTGATAAAGACCAAACCAATGGCAACCACACCCCACAAGGTGCAGGAAGTGGGTTTGGTGCGGAAAGCCCTTTTTATCAATCACAGGAAAAGCCCTATTTTAGTGCTGATACATTGCTAGCAAGCCCTACCGAGCTTCGATTGCTTAAAAATATGAATAAAAAAGTATATGCGAAGTTAATTGATGATCAATTTATTAACACCTTGCCAATTAAAGAAAAGACAACGATCAATATAAATACAGCAAAAGAAGAAGTCTTAAAAGCGATTGGATTTAGAGGCCAAACTGTTACTAATATTGTTAAAGAACGCGAAGTAGAGCCTTTTAAAAACATACAAACCTTTTTAGATTTTGATGATGTCAGGCTCGATTTAGACCCAGCCAATCTCACAGGGCATTTAAGCAGAGAAGACCTTGATGTGAAAAGCAGTTATTTTCTACTCCAAGGCATGGTACGCATTAATCATGCGCGCATATTTGTAAATTCTATATTACATCGGAAAAATGGCAAAGTTTCTGTCATAATGCGCGACTTTAGTAATCCACAAAAAATCAAAACGGCTAAAAAGAACTAACCAATGCAGCTTCTAATCATTAAATTAAATTCGCTTCAAGCTATTCCTGAGTATGCACTACTCGGCAAGAAACAGGCTGAAGACCGCTTCACACCTTCTAACTGGAAGAAAGTTACCTCCCTCACGCGTGGTAGAAAGGTTTTATTACTTATACCCAATAGTGAAGTTGTTTTAAGTGAACTAAAAATCCCCAGCAAGAATAAAAAACAGTTATTGCGCGCTGTGCCCTTTGCCTTAGAGGATTCATTAGCAGAAGATTTAGAAGACCTGCATTTTGCTATTCACCAAAGAAGCTCTTCTCAAGATACTCAAGTAGCAGTAATCAACCATGATAGATTAGGTCTATATACTGCATTATTACGCCAACATAAAATAACACCCTACTATGTTTTACCCCAACTACTCGCGCAAGCTTATGAGAAAGACAGTTGGTCGGTGATGCAAAATTTTGCCCCACAAATTAATGAGCCAGAAAGCTCAATTAATACAGATAAAAATGATATTGATGTAAGCGTTAGAACGGGAAAATACACAGGGTTTAGCAGTAGCCAGAGTTTGCTCAATTTGTTTCTTATAGAGCAGTTTGAACAACAGCCTCCTAAGAAAATTTTCACTAATATTCAGCAAAGCCTATTACCTGATGAATTACAAGAATGTGAATTTAACGCGCTTGATTCGGGTGTAATAAAGTACAAAAGTGCTATAGAAGGTTTAGACCTCAATCTACTAACAGGCTATGTTCAACAGGGCAATACTAGCCGCAAGACTAATTGGAAGGCATGGAAACCTGCACTCATTATTGCAGGGTTATTGGCTACCACATGGGGAGCTATTTTAGGCTATCAAAATACCCAGTTACAACAGCAACACAAACAACTTGATACAGCCATTAACCGAGTATTTTTAGATACATTTCCCAATAGTCGTGTTGTCGATGCACCTCAGCAAATGAAAAGCAAACTAACTGCATTACAAAAACAAACCGGTAAAACTATTAGCTCACCGATCCCTTTAATTGCGGATATTGCTCCATTATTAAAAAAATATAACGATATAAATATGAATGAGCTTCGTTACCAAGAGGGCGAATTAGTTTTAATGTTAAAAGTACCCAACTTAACACGTCTTGAAAGCTTTAAGAAAGAGGCTAAAAACGATGCTGGGCTTAATGTAAAAATAAAAGACTCAAATACCACTGCTGACAAAGTTGAAGCACAAGTAATCATCAGCCCTCTTTCAGCATTAAAGCCCGACTTTATAAAGCAAGACAACATCGAGGCTAAGGCATGAAGAATTGGTATAACACACTTAGTCCACGGGAACGCAATTTGGTTTTTTATGGCTCAATCTTGGCAACGCTAATGATACTGGGTTTGTTCGTGGTGCAACCTTTACTTGAGAAGAGCAAAAGATTAAATACTGCGATTGCGAGTAAAAGCTTATCGTTAAAGATGATGCAAAAACAGAGTTTGCAAGTAAAACAACTTCAACAACAAAGCACCAAACCCAATCAATCAGCCAGTCAAAATCCTCAGCAAGTGATCGAAAAATTACTCCAAACATTTCGCTTGAAACCTGCTTTAGAACGGATGCAATCACAAGGTAATAATGGGGTAAATATCGTTTTGAAAAATGCTAATGCAGATCGTACAATGCGACTAATTTCTGATCTGGAAAACAAACATGGCCTTTTAATTAACAACCTTATTGTAAATACCAATAATAAAGAAGCGGGTCTTATCGATGTTCGCTTAACCGTTAAATCTAATTAAACTCTGGTTATATCCCATGAAAAAAATACTCTTTTTTGGACTTCTGGCGTTTCTTATTGCAGCGCTTTGGCAGCTCCCACTTTCTTACGCTAAGCCACATATCGAAAAACTAACGAAAGGCGATATTCAATTAGGTGATGTCAGTGGTACCATTTGGAAGGGTGAATCCAAAAATTTTAGCGTGAAGAATACTCCTCTAGGGAGACTAAACTGGACGGTTCAACCACTAAAAAGTTTATTATCATTATCCGTTAAATCGTCTTTTAAATTAGATGGTGATAATATTAAAGCGAATGGATTTGTGGGTGTTTTCCCTAATAAAAAAGTAACCTTAAATAATACCGCTTTTGATATCGACGCCCTTTTTATCAACAAGCTTCAAAATAAAGCAGTATTGGATGGAGAGATTAAAGGCAATATCAAACACGCCGAGTTACACAATAAAAACCTGCCAATTATTGATGGAACAATAGATTGGAAAGAAGGCGCACTAAAATCTCCTATTAAGCTACCCGCAGGTGATTACAACGCCATTATCACACCAGACTCAGGCAACTTACGTATTAAATTAACGTCAACGGATGCCCCAGCTGAACTTAATGGTGATATTAAACTCAATAAAGACTGGAAGTATGATTCAAACATTAAAGTTAAAGCCAATGATAAAGGTTTAAACTCAATGCTTAAGTTTACTGGCAAGCCACAAGCTGATGGTAGTTATGCGTTTAAAAACAAGGGTGATTTATCACCCTTTATTGGCAAATAGCATAACTGACACAATAGACACAAGAATTACGGAATAACACTCATGGATAAAAGTAATCAAATCGACGATTTGGCCAAAAAATTAGCGGGCTTTTTACCCCCTTCGTTAAAAGATCTTCACGAAGATATTGAAAAAAATATGCGTGGCGGACTAGAAAGTGGTTTACGCAAAATGAATGTCGTCACTCGTGAAGAATTTGATATTCAAACAGCCGTCTTATTACGCACCCGTGAAAAGTTGGAAGCACTCGAGAAAATAGTAGCTGGATTTGAGGCTAAAAAATGAAAGTATCTGGATTTCAAACTCTATTTTTTTTAGGATTATCCTTAATCTTAATCACACCACTAGCACAAGCAGATACGGTTCTATTCTCTAACAATACAACCACCAAAAGTCCGATAGATTCGGGCGGATCAACATTTGATAATAATGAGCAATTTCGTCTAACGACAAAGCCTGCTCCCTCTAAAAGAGCTGTACGTAAAAAACCTGCAGTACAGAATCAGCAGCGTCGTATTGCTTCTACAAATAAGACCCGCCGCCCCATAACACAAAGCGGTAATAATCATACGCATGCTGGGCGCGCACATAGCCACCCTCTTCCTCCGAGCAAAGGGTTTCAACACAAACATGGCAATGGAGCATTAGGACAAGGTACAGGAGTAGTAAATCGCGCTGTAGTTAATAACACCCAAAAACGTAACCCTAGATCAATTACCCAAAAAACACCATCTCTAAAGTCTCGTGCCGCTATCAACAAATCACAGCGAGGCAGAGTATCGAATAGTAATGATAACGCGGCGCTACAAAATGCGTATAAAAGCAAAAACTATGCGCAGGTTTATAAAATAGCTTCAGCCTACGCAAAACGTGGTGACCCCGCGGGACAATATGTTTTGGGCCAACTATTTTTACTCGGTCAAGGACAAAAAAAGAATCCTAAAGTCGCTTTTAACTGGTTTACTAAAGCCGCTGCTAAAAATCACCCCGGTGCACAATACTTATTAGGCTCTTTATATGCTTCTGGTGTTGGTACAACTAAGAATATGGGGAAAGCGCTTACATACTATCAGTCTTCTGCAAAACACGGCATACCCGATGCTTTGCGTGCTCTTGGTATCATGTACGAGAGTGGTCAAGGTGTTAAAAAAAGCATGCCTAAAGCCATGCGTTATTATGAACAAGCCGCTAATAAAGGAATGGTGGATGTACAGCTAATGCTAGGTGAACGCTACATTAAAGGTGCGGGGGTGAAAAAGAACCCTAGCAAAGCTTTTAAATACCTAAATATGGCACAAAAAGCGGGTAGCTCTAGCGCAGATCATTTATTAGGTGTGCTTTACGCGAATGGTGCTGGGGTTAAAAAGAATCCTACTAAAGCGTTCAAACTCATTAAAAAAGCAGCCAAGCGTAAGAATCCTGATGCTTATTATGATTTGGCTTCCATGTATAGTCAGGGACTCGGAACAAAGAAAAACCCGAGTAAAGCAATAAAGTGGTATAAAAAAGCGGCTAAAAAAGGGAACGTACTCGCCCAACATAATTTAGGATTAATCTACTTACAAGGTGTTGGAGTAACCAAAAACCCTAAATCTGCTTTCTCGTGGTTTAATAAATCTGCCAAAAAAGGATTCGTTTTATCACAATATTTTTTGGGTGATTTATATGTTGATGGTATAGGTGTTGCGAAAAGCCATTCTTCAGCATTGAAGTGGTACAAAAAAGCCGCTGCTAAAAAACTACCTGCGGCGCAATACAGCGTAGGCGCAATGTATGCAAATGGCTTTGGTACAAAAGCCGATATGAAAGAAGCAAAGAAGTGGTTCCAAAAAGCGGCCAACAATGGCAGTCAAAAAGGAAAAGGGGCTCTAGCTGAATTAAAGAAAAGGGGAATATAAGTTCAAAGCTATATTCTTTGCGATATTGTCGTCATCAGCTTAGACATCAAAGGCATCATAAGTTTTCGCACAGGTAGCGGTAACTTTGCCGCTCCCGCTTCAACCGCCACATCGGCATGATAAGCCTCATCAATCTTCATTTGTTCTAAGATTGCACGACTGGTTGTATCGTTTAAGGGTAGTTTTTCTAAGTGCTCGTCCAAATGTCTTACAACTTGATCTTCGGTTTCTTTAACAAAACCTAAACTCCACTTATCACCCACTAAACCGGCCACTGCACCGATTCCAAAAGAGCCCATATACCACAAGGGGCTAAATAAACTTTTCTGAGAATCTAGCTCATTTAAGCGTGTTTCGCACCAGTTTAAATGGTCATTCTCTTCCATCGCAGAACGCTCCATTTGCTCACGAGTATCTTCACGCTTTGCTGTCAACGCTTGCCCTCGGTATAAACCTTGCGCAGATACTTCACCCGCATGGTTAATTCGCATTAACGAGGCCGATAATTTTCGCTCAGGAGCAGAAAGCTCGCTTTTAACAACCCCTTCAGATGGGTTGGAGCGTTCAGTGGTAGGAGCAAGGGTATGAACCGTGCGTAAAGCTTGATCCACTTCAGAAATTATTGTGTCAAACAGATTAAGTTTACGCATGATTAACTCCCTATTTCTCTAACAAAGATTACTCAAAAAATTATTTACGTTCTTTTTTCGCAAGCATTGCAATAATCGCCATCAAGTCTGCTTCACTTCCTGCAATATAAGGGCTAGTACGGTACTTGCCATTAATGATAATAGTGGGTACTGATTGCGCTTGTGAACCTGCACTTATCTCTTGAGCACGTCTAATTTTTGCTTTGAATGCCATTGAGTTTTTCACGTTATCTACTTGTTCAGCAGTGAAGCCTTGCTCAACAAAAAAGCGTTTTGCCGCATCGGGACGATTTAAACGTCTTTTTTGTTCGTGAATTGCTTGAAATACTTTTGTAACAAGCCCGCTTTCTCCTTTAGGATCTAAGATTTCAGCGATATAGAAGGTATCACCATCTTTTGCCCAACTTGGATTAAGCATCGCTGGCACTTGCTTAAAATCAACATATTTTGGATGACTTTTCTTGTACTTCAACATTGTTGGCTCAAGCGTATAACAATGCGGGCAACCTAGCCACATCATCTCAACAACTTCTACCTTGCCTGCTGGTGCATCAGTTTGCATAGCAGGAAAAATCTCTACGTAATGTTTACCTTCAATATATTTAGAAGCACTGCTTGGCGTTGATGCAACGGGAGCTTCTGTTGTTTCAGCTTTAGCGACAATATTATCTGAAATTGCTGGCGCTACTTTAGCGGTGTCTACAACAGCGGTAGGTGCTACCGTGTTTATCTCAACTTTTTTAGCATCAGATGAAGCCGAGTCACAAGCTGATAACGCGACTATTGTTGAAATAATTAATGAATTCTTTTTTAACATATATTTCATATTGAATTTAACCCTGTATTTTAATGTACTGTAGATTGATTCTAAGCTCGATCTTTGAATTTTTGACAAATGAAGTATAGCAAAGTTCTTTTACTGCTAAAACTTACTTTATTTATCCTGTGAATTTAGTCTCGCTATATAAGCTACTACTGACGCTATATCCTCATCATCCATCATTGATGCAATATTTCTCATCATTGCAGGCGAATCATTACTACGTTTAGAAGCTCTAAAAAGTTTCAATTGTTTAATACTATATTGTTGATATTGATCTGTCAGTCGTGGATAAATACGTCCTTTCTTATCAATACTACCTTGCCCTTGATCACCATGACATGCTGTACAGGCGGGAATACCATACTCAAGACGTTCTCCTATGAACAGTTCTTTACCTAACTTTAAATCTACTAACTTACGCGATGCATCTTTAATCATGATTGAATCATTAATAGGTGTGATTTTTTGTTGAGAAAAATAAAGTGCAAGTGCGCTAAATTCTTCATCTGACTTTAATGATTTCACAACCAACTCCATTTCTGGATTAATACGTGTACCCCTCTTAAAATCCTCCAGTTGTTTTAGAATATATGATTTATTTAGACCTGCAATACTTGGCCATTGAGCGTTACGACTGTTTCCACTAATACCATGACAAGCAGAACACTTCTGAATGGCTATAGTTTTAACGTGACTATTATTTCTATTCGCTTCAGCAACTAGACTAGATAAGCTCAAAATAGGTAATAGTAATATAATTATGAGTATTTTATTCATACAAATTTTTAACAAGTAAGTCAGCATTTAAACTAGAGGGCACCTTTAATTAATAAGATATTTTATCTGCGAGTTTTCAAACGGTCAGATTCTAGGCGTGTCTCGAAGAGAATGCATTGTTTTTGCATGGTGCAACAAGCCTTCACAAGAGGCACAATAACGAAGTCGGTGCTCATGCCAAAACAACCGCTTGAAAGCTCGCCCTGTGGGGCAACGCCAGATAAAGCTGTCTGATTAGTAAAGATGCCTAAGTACTTTAACTCATATTTGTACAAAAATTAAGCAATAAAAAAGGGTAGCACTTACGCTACCCTTTAAGATACAACATTGAACGATTTAACTACTCGTGCAAACCAGCCATATACTCGGCTACTGCTTCCATTTCAGCATCCGTCATCTTAAGTGCAATATTACGCATGATTTTTCCAACATCATTACTACGCGCACCCGATTTAAAATTCTTTAACTGCGTAACCATATACTTTGAATGCTGCCCAGCAATATTTGGATATTTAGCAGGGCCATTACCAGCACCCGTTGGACCATGACATGCAGAACAAGCTGCTACACCACTTTCAACGTTACCGCCTCGGTAAATTGCTTCACCTAGCACTACCTTTTCTTTGTCTGCTGTACCAGACTTTGCCTTTTGACCTGCAAAATAAGCAGCTAGATGAAGTACATCTTCATCAGAAGCAATAGCTTTAGCCATCGGCGTCATTGTTGCTTCAGCGCGTTTATCTGATCTAAACTCGTTGAGTTGCTTAATAATATACTCTTCGCCTTGACCTGCAATGGTTGGCCAAGCAGGGTTCACGCTATTTCCATCTGCGCCATGACATGCTGCACATACTGCACTTAATGCCTTACCCTTAGTTGCATCGCCCGATACTTGAGTTTTTGATGGTTCACTGGCAAATGCCATTGAGTTTGTAAAACACGCTACTAGCGTAAATAATAATGCCTTTTTCATTTAAAGTACTCCTAAATACTTCTTAACTGTATACTGCTGGGGCTTCAAAAAACAGTGAACACCCTCTAATTAATTTACTATTAGAATAGCGGCGTTTTATACCACATCCCTAGCAAGACAGCAAAGAGTGAGATCTATTTTATGAGTGCTTTTTATCAGCAAGCCTGTTTTTTACAAAGTGCAACTACGGCAAAAACATTACCCCCTGAACTTGGCTTTGAAGTTGCATTCTCTGGACGCTCTAATTCAGGTAAATCCAGCACCTTAAATAAGCTCTGCCAACAAAGAAGTTTAGCAAGAACCAGTAAAACACCGGGACG
>JAZGFW010000031.1:0-6762 GCA_036479895.1 Cocleimonas sp.
CGTAAGCATCATCAAAAGCGTACGGGGCACCGCCAAAACTTTACCCAAGTTCAAATCCAAAACATTAACGGCAAAGGAAAGCCGGAAAATGTAATGGCTCCAAAGACGGAAGAAGCACTTGCTCTTGCTGCTGCTAGCGCAGCTTCTGCAACCACAGAAAAAGCATCTACAGCAAAGAAAGCGAAACCAGCTACTAAAAAAGCAGCGGCAGAAAAGAAGCCTGTAGCTAAGAATGCAGCGCCAAAAGCTAAAGCAACCGAAAAGAAAGCGGACGCTAAACCTACAACTAAAAAGGCTGCTACAAAAGCAACTGCCGAGAAAAAAGCACCTGCTAAGAAAAAAGCACCTGCTAAGAAAGCAGCGCCTAAGGCTAAAGCAACTGCTGAAAAGAAACCAACAGCAAAGAAAGCAGCGGCTAAAAAATCGTCTGCAGACGACCTTACAAAAATCGAAGGTATCGGGCCTAAAGCTGCAGAGGCACTCACTTCTGCTGGTCTACCTACATTTGCTGACCTTTCTAAGTCAACACCAACTAAAATCAAGAAAATTCTTGATGAAGCTGAAGGTAAGTTTGGCGCAATGGACCCAGGCACATGGCCTAAGCAAGCTAAACTAGCTGCAGCTGATAAATGGGACGAGCTAAAAGTATGGCAAGATGAGATGGATGGCGGATTAGAGAAGAAGTAAATTCTACTCTCTGACTGATACTATCAAGACACAAAAAAGCCTGCAATTGCAGGCTTTTTTGTGTCTGTGTTTTTTTAGTGTCTATATAACTAATAACATTAATAATGAAAGCACTAACCACTCATTTTAATCTGCCAAGCTATATCCATTGCTTGCTTGTTTTCTAATACATCATGTACTCTAAATATATTCACCCCTGCTTTCACGCCCAATGCCGTTGTTGCACACGTTGCAACCGTGCGATCTTTTGGATCATCCAGCCCCGTAATTTCCCCTAAGAAGCGCTTACGACTCGTCCCTAATAAAACAGGATAGCCAAGCTCGACCAAAGATTCCAGCCCTGCCATGAGTGACAAGTTATGATTCAGTAGCTTGCCAAACCCAATGCCGGGATCAAGAATAATATTGTTTTTAGTAACTCCCGCATCCAACGCTGATTGCGACCTGCTTTGTAAATACTCACTCACCTCGGCACACACATCATCATAATGCGGGGCATCCTGCATGGTGCTGGATTGACCTTGTCGGTGCATCAAAACAATAGGGCAGTTATGCTGAGAGGCTAGGGATAACATCGGCTCAGCATCAACACCTTTTACGCGTGCATCATCCCCTGCCGATATATCATTTAACCAGCTTGCTCCTGCTTCTAAGGCTGTTTTAGCGACTTCTAAATTAGTCGTATCTACACTGATAGTAATATCTTTAGACAGCGTTGTTGTCCGCAAACCATGAATCACTGGTATGACTCGATCTAATTGCTCTTGTGCAGAGACTGCTTTTGCACCTGGACGTGTTGACTCACCACCAATATCTATTATATCAGCGCCCTGCCCGATCATCACTAGAGCGCGTTTAATGGCTTGTTCTGGTTTATTGTATTGCCCACCATCAGAAAAGCTATCAGGCGTAACATTTAGAATTCCCATGATTCTTGGGGAGAGATATTTTTGAGTCATTGTCATAGCATTCATCCTAGCAGATAAATGCCTTAATTAGACTTAGCTATTTAGATTTATCGGACTGAAAATAATAATCATACTTTTGCTGTAAGTTAGTGGTGAACTTCCACGCATCGTTATGTGATAAATTACTGTTGCTTGGGATAATAACTTTGATATAAAGATCTGTTTTATGCTTTTCCTTTAACTTCGATAAACGCTTGTAAAGCTCTGATTTTTTAACCGTTTTATAACTGCCATTGGGACTAGATTTAAGACGAATAATCCGCTTCTTTCCGCTTTTTTTATAGCTAACAGAAACCACAAACTTACCTTTGGAAGAGCGCGCAGGCTGTAGTAACTTTTGATACTTAGTATCCAGTGTATCGAACTCACCTTTTAAACTTAACAGCTGGGTTTCTGTCGTTGTACGTTCTTTTTGTAATGCCGTTATCGCAATATCTTTTGATTCTAACTGAGTTTTTAGTTCTTCCGTATGCGTTTTAAGTGCCTCAAGATCACTTTCTGTGTCTGTCAGTTTTGTTACTATATCACCACTGAGTCGTTCATTTTCTTCTTTGAGGTTTTCAATACTGGTTAGTTGCTCTTTATTGCTTGCGAGCAAACTTTCAATCTTTTCATCTTTTTTGTTTTCTACATCATCATTACTCTCTTTTTCTTTATCTGCTATTGCCAGCTGATTTTGTAGTTTTAGTAACTTGTCAGCTACACTGCCACGATCTGCTTGTAACGCGGTTAATATTTTTTTCATAGCAGCCTTACTCTTTTTTAAGGTTGCCACATGAGCCGATTGTTTTTCTTTTTCTTTTAAGGTCGTTTCTAAATCAAGCAATAACTCTTGATGTTCTTTTTTTAGCGCATCAAACTCAGTTGCTGAGTCTCCTCTACTTGCTTGAAGCGCAGTTAATGCGGTTTTTAGCTCAGTGCTACTTTTTTCTAAGCGAGTTAGTTTTGTAGTCTGCTCTTTACTCACTTTAGCACTGGCATCACGTTCTGAAATTAAGGTTTCTTCAGCCTTTTTTGAAAGCATAAGCTCACTATTTTTTTCTTTTAAGGCTTTTTTTAAGCGCGTTTCTTCGTCAACTTTTTCTGCCAAGAGTCCATTTATCCGACTAAGCTCTTGTGACTTGCCATCTCGAGACTTAGTCATCATTGCAAGATTTGAGATGAGTTTATCGGCGAGTTCCTTAGAGGCAGAAAGTGAGTTTTCTTGAGCGGTAATTTGTACTTCCAGCTTTTTAATTGCTTCAGTTTTTTTGTTTTGACTGGTATTAGCTTGGTTTAAATTTAACGTTAGTTTATCAGCCTTGGTTTGTGATGTTGCCAGCGCTAGCAATGCTTCTGATAACTTTTGTTCTTCTGTTTTTTTCTCACTCTCTACCGTAGCAAACTGTTGTGTCAATGTATTTAATTTTGAAGCCAAATCTTGATTTTCTTGTTGCTTAGACTCAATTAATGAAGAAGCTACTTTTTGCGCGCTAATACTTTGCTTTAGATCACCTATTAACGCCCAGTTATTAAGAATAACAGAAACAGTCACCAGCAAAAAAACCATCACAATCACCATCATAATATCAGTAAAAGAAGGCCAAAAACTCTCCTCACTAACGCCGTGATTCTCTAGATGCAAGTTATCCCCTGGGAAACCAAACCTCATCTTAAATTTCTCGCCTTATCCGTTGTGATTAAGTCATTTTCTGCTGTTGTTTTAGCTTCTACCTGCGTATGGGGGACATCTAAATTAGGCTGGTTAGGTTGCTGCTTGATACTATCTTGGGAATCATCATAGACAGGCTCAGACAAATGAAAGCCTTTACGGATTAAATCTTTTATTTCATTAAGACTACTACCTTGAACTTGACCATGAAGATCATCAACGGCAGCTTGAAGTGATTTCCCAGCGTGGTTAAACGTATGTTGAACACTCAATAATCGTTCTGTTGCTTGATTCAGCGTAGCTGTTAATTCAGATACTTTAGCAATTAATCCTTCTTCAGTATGCGAAACTTTAGGTAAGATATATAGTCCAGTAACTTCTTCTATATCATTAAGAAGTTGAATCCGTGAATCATTTAAACGTAAATAAAAGTAGGCAAATACAAAGAAGCAAACAATAGCGACAACGGTAGAGCTCAAAGCAGATGACATGCTACTAATAATCATGCCCATTTCTTTCACACCTTCGGGAGAATGCAACAAATCCGACGCACCAATAAGGGCCATAGAAAGTGACACTACAGTACCAAAAACCCCAGCTAAAATAAGCGTACTATGCACAAAGCGTATAAAAGTTAAACGGGTACTTTCAGAAGCATTAACACTGGATGCTAACGCCGCTTGATTAACAGGGGAACCCTGTTTAGTAATCCATTCAATATTATGATATCGATTAGTAATCAATCGTTTAGGAGAGATACCTGCGAGAGGATCAAGCACATTTGATTTTAAGTTTTGGGCAACCTTGATAACAGCATGATGTTCATCAATATAACGAAATAAAGATAAAACAATTTTAAACATACCCATAAGAAATAAAATAATAATAATGCCATTAATCAACAGGCCAACCATACTAATATCGCCTGATGTAACGAGTGCAGCAATGGCTGCTTTTTTATAAAAAATTAAGCCTGCAGAGACGACAAGAAAAACAACAATCTGGATTAACGTATTCTTAGCGCTACTTTTTTTAATATTCACTTGCCCACTTTCCCCTTCAATTTGATTTTAGATCAAACTATTTTCATTCTATTGGGCTGTATAATGGCATGACGCGCTTAATTGCTCAATTATTACTCATCTTTTTTTGCTTTTGAAGGTTCAGCAAGAGCCTAACGATTGCTCTCTAAGAATTGAAGTGGCCATTTTAAAAATAAAATAGTAAGTTGACTAAAAGTACATCACTAGGTTTTCGAAGGAAATGTCAGTGTTCGCTAAAGAATGCTCGCTAAAGAAAGGTAGGGTACTGATGAATTGTATAATTGTATAATCCTATTAACCATCAGCACAACACCGGATATAAAAATGCCGACATAATCTGAAGCACTATCCTAGATGAAATTCAGAACTCGCTAATAGTAAATCCATTCAATAATATCAGTAGGATGCTCTACAACACCACCAGCACCCCACTCAACCGGCTTTTGGGTATCATCTATATAGCCATAACTAGCAATTAAAGTTTTCATATTAGCGCGGTTTCCTGCCTCAATATCGCGCTCAGCATCCCCTACATAAATACAGTCGGTTGCTAACACTTTACATTCATTGGCCGCGAGATAAAGTGGAGCCGGGTCGGGTTTGCGCTCTTTAATCGTGTCACCTGAGATAACGCTACAAGCTCTATCACTGAGGTTTAATTGTTCCAGTAAAGGGTCTGTTAAAAAAGCTGGTTTATTGGTCACCACACCCCAAGGTATCCCCTGTTGTTCAATAAAACTTAGGGTTTCTTCCATGCCTTCAAATAATTTTGTATCCACACACAAGTTTTTCTCGTATAAAGCCAAGAAACGCAGACGACGTTGTTCAAACAATACTTGATCTTGCTCTGAGCTATTTTGCAAAGGACCAAAACCAAGCGTTACCATTGCAACTGAACCATGTGAGACATAATCTCTACACAGTTCATAGGATAAGGGAGCTTTGCCCTCTTCTTCTAAAAGCATATTTAAAGCATTGGTCATATCAGGTGCGGTGTCGAGCAAGGTACCATCCAGATCAAAAAGAACTGAACCGAGAACTGAACCATTTTTATTTTGATTGTCTATTTTTGTTGCCATGTCTGTTTTAACTTTAATAATTTGAGGTAGTGTCCGTGAAACCTAATTTTTTAGCAAATAAAATAATCACCCTATTTTTATCATTTACTTTTCTAGCTTTTAGCAATGTCGCCATGGCATTCACTGATACAGATGGTAAAACAGCTTCGATCAATGATTATTTAGGTAAAGGTAAATTTACGATCGTAGAAGTTTGGGCAACTGATTGCCCAGCTTGCAGAAAACACATGCCTAGCATGGTCAAATTTGATGGAAAATTAAAAAACACGCAGATCCTTGGCATAAGCCTAGATGGACAAGCAGAGGCCGACAAGGTAGATGATTTTATCATGGAGTACGGAATGAAGTTTCCTAACTTAATCTCAAATGCCATTGAAATGAATATTTGGATGCAACAAAACACCCCTGAAGGCTTAATAGGAACCCCTGCATTTATGATATTTAACCCAAAAGGTCAGTTGCTCGCCATGCAGGCAGGCATGGTAAAAGTTGAACAAATTGAAAAACTTATTAAAGAAAGGTCATAGCCCCAAGATACTCTCTATGTATTAACCACTACCCTGACTGACAAAGAAACTCACGCAGCTTGTCGCAAACAAAAATCTCTGTTAACCTCACATCACTTGTCGGGGTGTCTACTTTAACTAAAGTAGACTGAGATTTGGTTTTACCATAACCCGTTGCACCTGATACGGTTCATACCGTCGTAGGGAACAAGCAGAAAAATTATTATCGCTATTCATTTTAGGTGATCTTAAATATTTTTCTCGACAGGTCTATTTAACCAACCTGTTGGAGAATTTATGTCAGCCGTACCTTCCAGTATTACCACTTCTGTTACTCGTGAGCCTTTATCTGGCTCTAAAAAAATCTATATTGAAAATGACGCCAAGACCTTTAAAGTCGCAATGCGCCACGTTGTGTTATCACCGACTTTATTGCGTGAAGACAGTGACGAATACGAAATTAACGATCCCTTACGTGTTTATGATACCTCTGGCCCTTATACTGACCCTGATATTGATATTGACCTAAACAAAGGTTTGCCAGCGTTTAGAAAAGAGTGGATTGAAGCGCGTGGTGACACGGTTCAACTAGAAAACTTTAGCTCTGACTTTACCCGTGAGCGTCTTGAAGGTGATTTAGATATTGAGCCGTTTAAAAACAAACCTAAGCCAAAAATTGCAGCGGATGGGCAAAACGTGTCACAAATGTACTACGCGCGCCAAGGCATTATTACACCAGAGATGGAATATGTGGCGATTCGTGAAAACTT
The DNA here is from genome assembly GCA_036479895.1 of Cocleimonas sp. Classification (GTDB taxonomy): domain Bacteria; phylum Pseudomonadota; class Gammaproteobacteria; order Thiotrichales; family Thiotrichaceae; genus Cocleimonas. The sequence goes on from JAZGFW010000031.1 coordinate 6,705, forward strand.
AGGCCGCTCTACCCTTTCACAAACAGAGGTGGCAGAGCTTACAAGCAAAGGTTTACCG
>JAZGFW010000032.1:0-4804 GCA_036479895.1 Cocleimonas sp.
TCACAGTTCACTGGTGCAGTTTCAAATAATAACCAAGATGAAGAAAAACAATTCGATGAATATGTCTTAAAACTTAAAGAACAACGTCAACGTGGCTGGAAAATTAGCGGAAAGTGGGATACGCCGCCACCCATGGTTAATCAACCCGCGTCGTTTACTTTTATCGCAAAAGATAAAGCAGGGAATGCAATCACAGGCGCTACTTTAACGACGGACTTTAGGCGCTCCTCTGATATGAAACAAGATACACTGGTAACGTTTAAAGAATCCAGTGGAGGTGTTTACTCGGCGACACTTACCTTGCCTTTAGCGGGTTGTTGGACCATGAAGGTGTTGCTTAAAAAAGGATATGATGAACACGAAATAAAAGGCGAAACTGAAATATCTACACGGGTTGATGGTAAGTTGGTTACGCCAGAATGTAGCATAGGTGAGCCAGATATCGACCCTAACTAAGCTGAGATTATCATGAGCAGTGATTGTTTTCATTGTGGCTTGCCTGTCCCTAAAGGCGCATCTTATTCGGTAACAATCAATAATAATGATCAACCGATGTGTTGCACAGGTTGTCAGGCGGTTGCGCAGACCATTGTTGATAATAACTTAACCGACTTTTATAACCACCGTACTGCAAAATCCCAAAAACCTAGCGATCTTATTCCCGCTGAACTTCAAGTCTATGATAGTGATGCTTTGCAAAAAAGCTTTGTCACATTTTCTCATGATGATAAACAGGGTGGCGCAATACGCGAAGCATCCTTAATCCTTGAAGGCATTGTCTGTGCAGCCTGTGTTTGGCTGAATGAACGTAATGTAAAGTCACTTGAGGGCGTAATAGATTTTCGAGTCAACTATTCCACACACCGTGCTAGTCTCACGTGGAATAATGATAAGATTAAACTTAGTGATGTACTAAAAGCTATTGCAGATACTGGTTACAACGCACACCCGTTTGACCCATCTCGTTTAGAAACCTTACATAAACAAGAAAAATCAGCCGCACTCAGGCGCATAGCATTAGCGGGCATCGGCATGATGCAGGTGATGATGCCCGCAATAGCTATTTATATCGGAGAAAGCTCCGATATGTCTGAGTCAATGCGCAATTTTTTACGCTGGATTAGCCTCATCGTAACCACGCCTGTGGTTTTTTACTCCTCCCGTGTTTTTTTTACCGCAGCGTGGCGTGATCTTAAACAAGACACTTTTGGCATGGATATGCCTGTCTCCATCGCTATTGGTAGTGCTTATCTGGCAAGTGTTTGGGCAACCTTAACAAATACGGGGGAAGTCTATTTTGATTCAGTAGTGATGTTTACCTTCTTCCTTTTGTTAGGTCGCTTCTTAGAAATGGGGGCGCGCCATAAAGCTGGGCAGGTAGCAGATGCTTTGGTACGTTTACTACCAGATAGCGCGATACGCCTTGATAGATATAGCAAAGGTAGCAAGGGTGAAAAGAGCGAAGAATTCCAAACCGTTATAGCCGCTAGTGAACTCGCACTGGGGAATAAAATATTAATCAAACCTGGTGGGATAATCCCAGCAGATGGCACGCTATTAGAAGGTGTCAGTAGCGTGAATGAATCCTTACTTACTGGAGAAAGCTTACCGTGTCATAAACAAGTCGGTGATAACTTAATTGGTGGTACGGTAAATATTGAAAGCCCGTTAGTCATGATGGTGACAAAGCTGGGTGATAAAACTATGCTGTCATCTATTATCCGTCTGCTTGACCGTGCACAAAGTGAAAAACCTAACTTAGCTAAATTTGCAGATAAAAGTGCAGGCTGGTTTGTATTATTATTACTCGGCATTGCTCTTGCTGTATTTATTTACTGGTGGTTTACAGAGCCTGCACAAGCGTTTTGGGTTGCGTTATCGGTATTGGTCATAACTTGTCCTTGTGCGCTGTCCTTAGCAACGCCGGCAGCTTTAACGGCAGCAACAGGTAATCTCACAGAAAAAGGAGTGTTAACTACCCGAGGTCATGCCTTAGAAACATTGGCAAAGATCACTCAAGTTATTTTTGATAAGACAGGCACACTTACGCACGGTCACTTAAAGGTAACGCAAACCAAGTTGCTGGGTAGTTTGAACCAAGAAGAGTGCCAAGCTTTGGCAGTTGGCTTAGAAATGTCATCCGAACACCCACTAGCACAGGCCATTTTACAGTTATCTATTAAGCCCGTATCTACTAATAGCTCTGTTGTAATAACTCAATTAAAAGCAGAGTCCGGTCGAGGCGTGCAAGGCTTGTATAAAGAGAGAAAAGTCCGTCTGGGTACAGTGTCTTTTGTGAGTGAAATTATCAGCGCTAAAGCACCAAAGCATAGTGCCTCACAAGCATTAACTACCTCTGTTTTTCTTGGCGTAGAAGGGGAGTGGTTAGCTGAATTTATCCTACAAGATGAGCTAAGGTCTGAGGCAAAAGAAACCATTAAGCAGTTACACCAGCAAGGCATAACAGTTAGTTTGTTAAGCGGTGATAACCAACAAGCAGTGGAAAGCGTTGCCAATGCGCTGGGGATAAAACAAGCTCATTCTAAATTAATGCCGGAGGATAAACTTGCCCATGTACAAATGCTGCAAGCCACAGGTGAAGTTGTCGCCATGATTGGGGATGGTGTGAATGATGCACCTGTCCTAGCGGGTGCAGATGTCTCCATTGCCATGGGCAGTGGCTCGCAATTAGCACAAGCGAGTGCTGATATGGTGCTTTTATCTGAGAACTTAACCTTACTACCATCTTCTATTACGATTTCTAAACGAATGCAAGGCGTCGTACGTCAAAATTTTGCTTGGGCGATTGTATACAATATTGTAGCGATTCCTATTGCAGCCATGGGTTGGGTTGCTCCTTGGATGGCGGTTATCGGTATGTCTATGAGCTCTTTGGTTGTGGTTATGAATGCGCTTCGTTTGAAGAAGTAAGTGTTAAAGTTATTAAAATCATATTATTCATTAAATAAAAAGAATTAGCATATTATTATATGCTAATATAGGTTGCTTGAAGTACGTAACACTCTATCGCTAGGAGAATTAATATAATGAAAACATTAGAAGATGCCGAAGTAAAACTCATTGAAGAAGGAAATAAAGAAGCGGCACAAACGCTCGAAACCTTTGAGACGCGCTGGCGTTATGCAGTATTTCCCGCCATGATAGCTTTTGTTATTTTATCTGCATTTGGCTTTTATTTGATTTATGGCATGTTGCAACGTATGGAGAGTATGTCTAATGACATTACGCGGATGACTGATTTAATGGAAAAGACCGTTCCTGTATTAGCAGGTGATGTTCATCAGATGAATAAAACAATCGCTAAAACTATGCCTGAGTTAGAACAGCATATGTCCACTATGTCTCTATCTACCTACTCTATGGCAAACAGCACCCACAATATGGGGCAAAGTACGTGGGAAATAAATAGAAGTATTTCAAAACCACTGCGAGCAATGAATCAGATGATTCCTTGGAATATTGATACGCCAGCGCCTACGCTTTATCGATCTTATTAATTAGTACCAGTTTTGCCTTATTTATAGGCAGAAGCTAGGTTGGTGCATATCTTCCTCCTAGAAATTGCCCAACTTAAGATTTATTGTTCCAATACGCTAGTTCAAAACTATGCACTTTCAGTGCAAGGCTTTAGCTGATACACACATAATGTTAAAAATAAAAAAATATTCTTTACCATGAAGAACATGAAGGTTAAACACTATTTATATTCTAAAAGTCTTTCGTTTTTTCTTCATTAACTTCATGTCCTTCATGGTTAAATTATTTGTTTTATCTTATCTCTTAGAAGTCTGAATTATCATTCAGGGGCATAATAATAGTCCCTCTAGCCTCTAGTGAGGAGAGGGTAATCACCATGAAAGTAACGACTTTGAGTCGTTTGTGAAACAATCTATGGAACTTTCAGTCCATAGTGGTTGAGTTATTCAAAATGAATCTAATAAATATTAAGTATTAACCCATGTAAAAAGTCATGAAGGGCAACAGTACATACGGTTGGGCTAGCATAGTACACCCAACAAAAATATGTCACCCACGTTGAGCTGTATGCTTAGTACCAATATCCATAACACTTAAACGTAACTTCTGGTTAAAAAAGAGATGTTACCGTTTACGTTAAACCGCGAATAAAAAGAATAAGATTAGACCTCTCGCATCATCTCCAGCATTTCAGCAGCATTCATCGAACCGCTCGCATCAGAACCTTCCAATAAGCTATCGGCTAACGCACGCTTATGTTGGTGTAATTTCACAATCTTCTGCTCAATGGTATTTTCTGCAACCAACCTATAAATAGTTACAGGGCGGGTTTGTCCTATACGGTGTGCACGATCAGAAGCTTGATTTTCTACCGCTGGATTCCACCAAGGATCCATGTGGATAACGTAATCAGCAGCGGTTAGGTTTAAACCAGAACCACCTGCTTTTAGGCTGATTAAGAAGAGGTCACCCTTGCCGTCTTGGAATTCATCTACCCGCGTTTTACGTTGTGCTACGGGCGTACTGCCATCTAGGTATTGGTAGCTAATGCCTTTTTCATCGAGGTATTCACGAATAATAGCTAAGTACTTTACAAACTGACTGAAGATCAAAGCCTTATGATTGTTTTCTAACAATTCCTCTACTAAGTTGCCAAAGTATTTGAGCTTGCTACCTTCTAAAGTACTGTCTTCCATAACCAGTTTAGGGTGACAACTAGCGAGGCGTAACTTGGTGATAGCAGCAAGCACTTTAAGATGATTTCCACCCTGTTGCTTCTCACCCTTGTTTTTAGAAATATTTTCTA
>JAZGFW010000033.1:0-8233 GCA_036479895.1 Cocleimonas sp.
GTTGCTGATTTAGCGAGTAAAATTACGTTTGTTAAAAAAGCGGGTACTGCTTGAATTTTTAGAATCGAATCCAGAAGAAATGCATAACTGCCCTTCATCGGCTAATAAATGACCTCAGAAGATAAAGCCCTTAAGCATGAGTCTAAAGAGAGAAGGGTGAGCTAAGAGAGGAGGCTACCTATTTATCTATATGAGACCTTTGCACGAGCTAGTGGCGAAAGAAAAATGGGCTAAAAATTCACTAGTTGAGGCGGAAAATGAAGCTAATAACGAGTTATTAGCAAGTTTTTCAACGAAAAGTAGTGAATTTTTAGTCATTTTTACTCGTCATCTGGTTCGTGCAAAGGTCTCTATATATTAAATTTAGATTCTGTTGATATTTTATACACCGATTAAAGGCGATATTTAACATTACGTCAGTTTTAATTGGTTACTTTCTAAGCAACATAATACAATATGTTTTCTATTATAAATTGATGCAATAAGTAATTAAAATAAATCGGGCTATTTAAAAATCATAATTGACTTTTTGTCAGTGCCTGCGAAAAACTATTAAAACTTACTGCTTAAACAAGAAAGAAAATAACAATATGTTAGACAGTGACCTAAAAAAAGTACCCTTATGTGTCGACTTAGATGGCACATTAATTAAAACAGATTCTTTGTATGAATTGTTTTTACTTCTATTTAAGAAGAACCCACTTTATTGCATTGTTGCCATTTCATGGTTGATGAAATCTAAAGCTCACTTTAAAGCCGAAATCACAAAACGCGTTCAGTTATCAGCAGAAAGCCTTCCTTATAATGAAGATGTTATTGCGTATATAAAAGCGCAAGATCCAGAACGAAAAATTCTGTTAGTCACGGGTAGTAATAATAAAGTGGCTAATGAAATAGCAGAATACCTTGGCCTTTTTGATGAGGTTATTGCCTCCGATTCAACGATAAATTTAACAGGCAATAACAAGCGCGATCATCTCGTTAAGATTTTTGGTAGCGGTGATGATAAAGATAAAAATGGTTTCGAATATATTGGCAATGAAAAAACCGATATACCTGTCTGGAAAGTAGCTAAGAAAGTTTCTGTTGTTTCTCAAGATAATAGCTTTTTAAAAGAAGTACAGTCTACATTTGATAATGTTCAAATGTTCATTGCACCCAAACCATCGATTAAAAATTACCTAAAAGGTATTCGTTTGCATCAGTGGGTCAAAAACTTACTTGTGTTTGTACCTTTGTTCTTGGATCACCGTTTCAATGATGGTCAAGCCTTTATGCAGGTGCTTTTAACCTTTTTTGGTTTGTCAATATTAGCGTCTTTTACCTATATAATTAATGACCTACTCGACTTAGAGTCGGATCGGTTAAATAAAACAAAGCGTAAACGTCCGTTTGCTTCAGGTCTTATTTCAATTAAACAAGCTGTTGTGATGATGGCAGTGCTGTTTGCTATTTTTATCGTAATACTTACCCAATTAAGTAGCTCCGTTATTATTGTATTAATGATTTATTTAGCGGCAACATTGGCGTATTCATTCTACTTAAAGCGTGTTGCAATGCTCGATGTAACTATGTTGGCAGGTCTGTTCTCGCTAAGGATCATTGCAGGTATCGTAGCAATAGATTCTAGTTGGTCATTTTGGTTGTTGGCATTTTCGATGTTCTTCTTCTTAAGCTTGGCTTTTGCAAAGCGCTTTTCAGAAATAGAAAATTTACGTCGTGAAGGTCGTGAAAAAGCAGCGGGTCGTGGCTATACCATAGCAGACTTACCGATGTTAAATTCATCAGGTATTGCAGCAGGTTATATCTCAATTTTGGTTGTAGCGTTGTATATTGATAGTGAAAAGGTACAGCAAATGTACACACATCCAGAAATACTCTGGTTAATCTGTCCACCTTTACTCTTTTGGATAGGGCGTATTTGGCTAATTACTGGGCGTGGTGAAATGCATGAAGACCCTATTGTGTTTGCGATTAAAGATAAAGTTAGTTTAATGATTGTCTCGTTATGTGGTCTAATTTTGATGGGCGCTACGCTCTACAAAGGCTGATAACATGAAAAAGTATAGAAGCTGGGCGTTTATTCCTGATGGTGAACAAAAATCAGTGAGGCCGCCTTGGGCAGATTTTAATTTAGGTGCTTTCTCTGATGTGAGTGATTCATTACTAGCTTACGGCAACGGGCGTAGCTACGGTGACTCTTGTTTAAATGTACAAGGTACCGTGATTGATAGTCGTTCACTTAATCGCTTTATAGATTTTAATGAAGAAACGGGTGTTTTAAAATGTGAGGCAGGGATTACGTTTGCTGATATTTTAGCGATAATTGTTCCTAAAAATTGGTTTCTTCCGGTTACACCGGGTACGAAGTTTGTAACGCTAGGTGGCGCGATTGCTAATGACGTGCATGGCAAAAATCACCACGCAGATGGTACTTTTGGTAAGCATGTTGTTAGCTTTGAATTGATGCGTTCTGATGGTGATAAGCTACTCTGTAGTACTTCTGAAAATTCAAATTTTTTCAACGCAACCATTGGTGGTTTAGGCTTAACAGGTTTCATCAACTGGGCTGAAATTCAACTCATCAAAATACCGTCACCTTTTATTAAAGTAGAAACCACCGCTTTTCATGGTTTGGAAGAGTTCTATACACTCTCTCAGGAGGCTAATAGTAAGCATCGATATTCTGTCGCTTGGATAGATTGTGCATCAGCGGGTAAAAACTTTGCGCGTGGATTGTTTATGGCAGGCGATCATTCAGATAAGCCCGCAAACCATAATAAACCTACTAAGGCAGTTCAAGCAGAACCAAAGCTTTCTATACCTTTTAACTTTCCTAAAAAAGCATTGAACCGCTACTCCATAAAAGCCTTTAACGCCCTCTACTTTAATAAAAATAGCATGATGAGCGCGGGTACAAGTTACCAACATTATGATTCTTTTTTCTACCCATTAGATGGCATTGGTGATTGGAATCGAATCTACGGTAACCAAGGTTTTTACCAATATCAGTTTGTATTGCCTTTTGATAAAAAAGAGGTGTTGGAAGAGATATTAAATAAAATTGTCGATTCTGGCTTAGGCTCATTTTTAGCGGTGCTTAAAGAATTTGGCGATATTAAATCACCTGGCATGTTGTCTTTCCCGCGGCCAGGTATTTGTTTGGCATTAGATTTTGCCAATCACGGTAAGGTCACCTTAAAACTAGCAGAAGAGCTAGATAAATTAATAGTTAATGCGGGCGGCGCGGTTTACCCCGCGAAAGATATACGCATGTCGAGTGAGGCATTTCAGTCTTATTTCCCCCGATTAGAAGAATTTAAGCCTTTTATTGATCCTAAGTTTACTTCGGATTTTTGGAAACGTGTCAGTAAAGGAAACAAGGAAGAAACATCATGAGTAGTGAAACAGCAGTAATATTTGGTGCAACCTCTGCAGTCGGTCAAGCACTTTCAAAAATCCATGCCGAAAAGGGTGGTTCACTAATCTTAATTGGTAGAAATACCGATAGATTGAAAGCAACAGCGGCAGATTTACGCACGCGTGGCGCACCACAGGTAGACTACTTAGTGAGCGACTTAGATGATTTTGATACACACGAAGAATTGATGCAGCAAATTAAAAAAGCATCATCTGATATTGCCAAGTATTATTTTTTCTACGGTACTTTACCTGATCAAAAAGAATGTGAAGCATCGTGGGAAGTTAGCCAAAAGGCTTTAACAACAAATTTCTTAAGTGCAGCATCGCTACTTACATTGATTGCTAATAAGGTAGAAAAGGAAACTAAAGACAAAGCTAATCGGGGCATTATTGTTGTGACTTCTGTTGCAGGTGACCGTGGTCGTCAATCAAATTATGTGTACGGAGCTGCAAAGGGTGGGTTAACACTTTTCTTGCAAGGTTTACGTAATCGTTTACATAAAACAGGCTGTTCAGTAACGACGGTTAAGCCCGGGTTTATTGATACACCAATGACCAGTGATATTGAGAAAGGCGGGCCGCTTTGGGCAACACCCGAAAAAGTCGCTGGTGATATTTATAAAGCAGCACAAAAAGGCAAAAATGAAATTTACACACCAAATTTCTGGATGCCTATTATGTTGATAATAAAAAATATTCCAGAAACTATTTTTAAAAAATTAAGTTTATAGAGAGTTATTCATGAGTAAGTTTATTCCCCTAATTTTATTTGTCGTTCTGACTAATTTTATCTCACAGATTTTATTAAAAAAAGGCATGACTGATATTGGAAAGTTCGACTTAACAGGTGGCGGGCTATGGTCTGTTGCTTGGAACGTCGTAAGTAACTGGGCCATTATTGCCGGCATTATCGTTATGGTTGTCAGTATGGCGTCGCATTTAGTGGTGTTATCGCGCGTTGAGATAAGCTATGCCTATCCCTTTTTGGGGTTATCATTTGTACTTGTTGCGCTGTATGGTCACTTTTACTTGGATGAAGCAGTGACGATGTGGAGAGCCGCAGGTGTACTGTTAATCGTTTCTGGTGTCGCGTTAATCGCCAAAACATAGTATTAATTTATAAAATTGGTTATATTTTGACCAGTTTTTTACAACACTAATTACAAATTAAAATTTAAACAGGATCAATAATAATGAAACACATAATATTTGGTGGTGACGGCTTCTTGGGTACAGAGCTGACAAAGCAACTAACCGCTTTGGGCGAAACAGTACTTATTTGTGACCGCAAACAAACCTTAGCTTCAGGCATCTATGATAATAAAGACTTAGTCTCTTACATCAAAATGGATGTGATCCAGCCAGCTACTTTTGACCAAATCCCAACAGATGAAGATGATATGGTTTATCACTTTGCCGCTGAGCTTTTGGTGCCTATCATTAAGCGTAAAGATCGTAAAAAATACTTCTGGGATGCTTTGTATATCGGCACCGAAAATGTATTTAACTTTATGCAGTCACGCGAATTAAACAAACTGCTGTATTACACAACAGATATGGTTTACGGTCACACAGTTTACAACCCACGTTTTGAAGATCACCCAAGAGCACCTGTTGGACCTTATGGTGAAGCAAAGTACCAGACTGAATTATTGTGTGAAAAGAAGCGTAAAGAAGGCTTTAATATTTCAATATTTCGTCCACGCCTTATCATTGGTGAAGGTCGTCTGGGTATTTTAGAAAAACTATTCCAACTTATTGATAAGAACTTACCTGTACCGATGATTGGTAACGGTAAAAACTACTACCAGTTTATTTCGGTTGAAGATTGTGCGGCTGTTTGTATTAAAGCGGTTGAGAAAGGCTTGCCGAACGAAGAGTTTAATGTAGGTTCATTAAACCCACCAACAGTTCGTGAGCTTTTAACTGACCTTATTAATGAAGCAAACAGTAAATCATTTTTAATACCAACTCCTGCGCCCTTAGTAAAAATGGCATTAGGTGCATTGGATGTTGTTGGAATGCCACTTATGGATCCTGAACAATATTTAATTGCAGATGAGACCTGTGTATTAGAAATGAGCAAGGTTAAAAATATGCTAGATTGGGAGCCTAAAGATACCGATTCTGATTTATTGATTGTTGCTTATCGCTCCTACAGAGCAAAGCTAGAGAGAGAAGGTAAAGCATAATTTACTAGAAGCCGTTTAGTTTTATAGCAAGGCACCTACATTTAGGTGCCTTTTTTTATATACGGGTTATAATACCTCTCTTATAGAATATATCTAATATAGTGATTAAATTGTCAGTTAATATAAATAACGGATCTATTAATAAAAGAGTGGCCATCTGGGATGGTTGGAGAGGTATGGCAATCATACTTTTGCTGATGGGTCACTTTTTTCACATACCTTGGATATGGGAAGATAGGCTTGGGGTAGATGCATTTTTTGTGCTCTCTGGTATGTTAATGAGCACAATACTTTTTGAAAAGAGAGTTCCTTTAAAAACTTTTTATATTCGACGCTTTAGTCGCATTTTTCCTGTTTTTTCACTTTATATTATTGTGGCTTTTGTATTCGCTTATGTGGCTAAAACCTATTTAGGTAGGTCAGAAATGACCTTTGAAATGAAGGAGTTTTTTTCTACCCTTACCTTTTTTCGTACTTATTTTCCTGCTGACCCACATATTTGGGTAACTCAAGTGCCTATTGGACACCTTTGGTCATTAAATGTAGAAGAACACGCTTATGTATTAATGAGCATAATCACTCTATTTATATTTAGAAATCAAAAAGTTGCTATCCTGTTAATTGCTTTTGGTTTAGGTGCCGTTGCATTGAGCTTTTATTATTACTTTAATCCAGCCATCGCTCCAACTGAGTTTAGAATTAGAACAGAAACCGCTATAAGTTTTGTTTTCTTATCCGCTGGTTATAACTTAATAAAAAAACAGTTTAATATTGTAGTACCTTCACTATTGCCTGTTATAACGCTTGTACTAGCTTTTATGTGTTATTTGGAAGATCCTTCAATATCAGGAAGGTCATTACTTTTTCCATGGTTATCATTCTCTTTAGCCCCGCTTTTATTGGCTTTTACCTTAAACCATATTACCGAAATACATACTTTGTTTCGTAAAGCTTTTGAGTTAAAAGCAATTCGTTTGATGGGTACTTGGTCATTCTCCATTTACCTTTGGCAACAGCTATTTTATTCTTACAAGTGGTTGATACCTTTCGCACCTATTGGGGGCATCGTGATTTCTATCATCACTGGTGCATTATCATTTTATTTATTTGAAAACCCCGTTAGGCGCTGGATAAATAATCGTTGGACTTAACGTCTTTAATCACTTACTTCACCATGAATACTTCAAATCCCATATCAACAGCATCATTATTAAAAACTTCACACTGGTTCATGCTAGTTGCATGTTTTAGTTTATTCGTTATTGCGATCTTTAAACCTATCCAAACATGGGATATTTTAGGCTATGCGGGAGCGGTAAAATCCTTAGAAGTATCAGATAAAGCGGCAATTCATCAATCGGTATATCGTGAGATAAAGTCATATGCAACAGAGGAAGAGCTAGATGACTTACTAAACGGCAGTAATTATCGAAGCACAATGCACCAAGATGTTGATGCTTTTAATCAACAGATCCCCTTTTATAAAATCCGTATTCTCTTTATAGCGCTTATTTTGTTGTTAACAAAACTAGGGATTAATGTTTTTTTTGCTAGTCATATAGTTGTAGCCCTCGCGGGTACTGGTGGGTTGTTAGCTTTCTACTATGCCTATAGAAAGTTAATTCTCCCTGCCTTCTGGGTGATTGTACCCATGTTTTTTATTGTGTTGAGTGGTCTTGAGTCTTCTAGGATGTCTACAGCAGACCCTTTAGCATTCCTATGGGTAGGCTTGATTTGTTATACTTTTATACATGAAAAGTGGCTACTCTTTTTTTCTCTCTTAGTGTCATCTGTTCTGGTACGTACTGATTTGCTCGTGCTGGTTGCAATTTTTGCGACTTACTTAATGATCTTTAAACCGGCTTTACGTATTGCAAGTGGTTTTGGGTTGTTATCATCAATAGGAGTATATTTATTGATTAGTCATTACTCCGAAAACTATGGATGGAGTACCGTCTTTCACTATGCATTAATATCGGATATGCAAGCAACTCATCCTCTAGAATATTCATCGCTTGGGGTTAGTTTTTCTCAGTACTTTTCAGAAGTCATTTCTAATGTGGGTGGATTCATTGATGAGCCGCCCTTATTATTATTTTTAGCATTGGTTCTTTTCCAATTTATTCTCTTTTTTGGGCCGCAAGAGAAATTGATTTTTAAGAAGGGACTTGTCGCTAAAATAGCAGAGAATACCCCTTTAACTTTGACTGTGATTGGAGTTTTATACGTCATTGCTCATTACTTCTTATTCCCACTTTTAGAAAATCGATTTTTTGTTGCCGAATATATGATTGCATTACTCAGTTTATTAGCGCTTGTTTCAAGGCTTATGCTTAGCAAGTCGGGATAAGAATCAGTCAAGGGCTAGATTGTAGTTTTTCTAAGTCTTTTAATATTTCAGCTACATGAGTTTTAGGGTTCACATTGCGGTAAATTTTAGCGACTTCCCCCTGTGGGTTAATAATAAAACTATGTCGCTTAGCAATTTTAAAGATGAGTAGATTTCTGAGTGATCCATACAGTTTAGCGATATTTCCTTCAGGGTCAGCCAGTAATGTAAACGGTAATTGATGGTTCTTTGAGAACTCTTCATGGCTTTCGCTGTTATCAACACTCAC
>JAZGFW010000034.1:0-3653 GCA_036479895.1 Cocleimonas sp.
TGTAGGGGGAACACATTCTACTCTAAATTAAGAGTTATCCACAAGCAAAAAAAGAAAAAGTTACGTAGGAAGTGGTTATAAAGATGTTATTTTTTTAAAGTGAAATTGTATGTGTGGTTTGATAACACTGATTTTCTTTCTCCACCAGTCGTGCAAAGGTCTAAAATAATTGGTTTTGATGAGCTTGAAAGTTGAATTTCCCTTGCTATTACGTACTTTTTCTTTTCTTCGGTAAGCAATCAAGTACTTTTAGCTTCTATGGAGCCTCAAAAAGCATTGACATTCCTTCCGCATTGACGTATTTTTCCCGCCCGTTTTAGTTTCTTTGATGGTAAAAGCCTCGATAAAGTTAAGAAACTAAAGTAATATACAGATTGTATTAAATTTCGAACAGGTTTCGTCATGAAAAGAACATTTCAACCCAGTGTTATCAAACGCAAACGTACTCACGGATTTCGTGCTCGCATGAGCACTGTTGGTGGCCGTAAGGTATTAAAATCACGTCGTGCAAAAGGTCGTGCCCGCCTAACCCCATAGTCTTTAGACTCATGTATTAATACATGGCAATGGAAAAGCAGAGTAGTGTGAAGATTGAACAAAGTTTCAAGTTACCGCGTGATCTAAAACTACTTACGGCAGAAAACTTTAAAACAGTTTTTTCAAAAGCTGAACGTTTCGGAAACTACTCATTTACGGTACTCGCAAGACCAAATGACATGGACCATGCACGTTTGGGCTTAGCTATATCAAAAAAATGTGCGAAGCGGGCGGTGGATAGAAATAGAATAAAACGTCTTTTTCGAGAAAGTTTTAGATTAAACCAACACAAACTCCCCAGTGTCGATATAATCGCGATGTGTAAACCAAGTGCGATTAAACTAACAAACCATGAAATGCATGAACAGATCAAAAAACAGTGGCATTTCATGCAGAAAAAATTCGCCAGTCGTTCAGACTAATTTACCCCTATTTATTAGTAGAGTGCATTAAGCCATGGATCAGCAACGTCCCTTTCTTTACCTAACCTTATTCTTTTTAGGCTTTTTAATTTGGTCAACTTGGCAGCAAGAACATGCACCAAAGCCTGTTGTATCATCAGATCAGACACTTCAGGGAAATACTCAACCCACAGCTGCTAACGGTGAAGCTAACAATATTCCTAATAATATTCCGAGCGCTGCAAATAATACAAATACAGCCATCCCTCAAGGTACAGCCGCACAAGTAAACCAAGGTAATGATCAGCTAGTTCATGTAAAAACGGACGTGCTAGATTTATACATAAGCACAAAAGGTGGCTCAATCGTTCAGGCAGATTTGCCCAGCCATCCTGTTAGTTTGGATGAAAAAGATATTGCGGTTCGTATTGTAGATAAAACGAAAGGTTATACTGCTCAGTCAGGTTTGTTAGCACAGCAAAATAATGGTAATCAAACAAACGCTGCACCTAACCACTATGCAAACTTTGTCACTGAAAAAACAGAATATATTCTTGAAGATGGTCAGGATGCATTACAAGTACCATTATTTTGGAAAAATGATCAAGGTGTCACGGTTGTTAAAACTTTTAACTTCTTACGGGGTAAATTCCTTGTTAATCAAACACAGCAGATTAATAATCAATCACCCAACGCATGGGTTGGTAATGAATATACACAATTAACACATGGTGGCGCTTCAGCATCTGGTAGTTTATTGGGTGGTGCGATTGCTTACGTTGGACCTGCGTACTACCATGATAAATACATCAAAGTTAGCTTTGGTGATATTGAGGATGAGACCTTAAAGGATGAAGTAACAGGTGGTTGGATTGCGATGTTAGAGCATTACTTTATTAGTGCTTGGGTTCCGCAAGAAGCAAATAAAAATAATTATTATTCCATCTATGATAAACAAAAAAGTAACTATATTATTGGTGTTAAGTCAGCCACTAAAACCATTAACAGTGGTGCAAGTGATGTCTTTAAAAGTCAGTTTTACGTAGGGCCAACGGATCAAGCAGAATTGGCATCAATTTCAAAAGGTTTAGATTTAACGGTAGATTACGGCATATTTGCCTTTGTATCAAAACCAATCTTTGCCGTTATGAGTTGGATTAATAGAAATATTGTTAGCAACTGGGGTTGGACAATTATCTTATTAACGTTGTTGATTAAAATTATCTTTTTCTATCCTTCAGCGATTAGTTATCGTTCAATGGCGAAGATGAAAAAGCTTTCACCTAAAATAAAAGAAATTGGTGAAAAGTTTAAAAATGATCCGCAAGGTAAACAAAAAGCTACGATGGATTTTTATCGAAAAGAAAAGATAAACCCCCTCGGTGGTTGTTTACCGATGTTAATACAGATGCCTGTCTTTATGGGCTTATATTGGGTGCTGCAAGAAAGTGTGGAGTTACGCCAAGCACCGTGGATATTATGGTACAAAGATTTATCCATCATGGATCCCACCTTTATTCTGCCGTTGATTATGGGTGCGAGCATGTGGTTCCAGCAAAAGTTGAACCCACCCGTTATGCAAGACCCGATGCAACAGAAAATCTTTATGTATTTGCCTATTGTCTTTACCGTGATGTTCTTATTCTTCCCTGCAGGATTAGTACTTTACTGGGTAGTGAATAATATATTATCAATAGCGCAACAATGGTTTATTACTAAGAAAATAATTGGTGATGATAAACCAGTTACTACGTAAATCATTTGTAAGTTGGATAAGGTATCTCATCTGACAATCTCAATAAAGCAAGGAGACTTGTCAGGTGAAGTTAGTCACTTATCCGACCTACTTTAAGAGGCCTTTGTGGAAGATAGAAGTAGAAGATAGATCATTTTTTTCGTTAGGTTCTTCATGACAAGCTCTGCCCTAAAAAGACTATATGACTGAAAACCACGACACAATAGCGGCAGTTGCAACGCCATCAGGTCGTGGTGGCGTTGGTATTATTAGAATTTCTGGATCTCTAGTGCCAGAAATTGCAAAAAAAATTCTAGGTTCTCTCCCTGCTCCTTTTAAAGCTTCTCACCGTTTATTTAAAGATGATGCCTCCCAAACATTAGATGATGGGGTGGCAATTTACTTTCCTACACCTAAGTCTTTTACAGGCGAACACGTACTAGAACTACAAGGTCATGGCGGGCATATCGTGATGGATATGTTGTTAAAGCGTTGTTTAGAGTTAGGCGCAAGGCTTGCTAAACCGGGTGAATTTTCAGAGCGCGCTTTTTTAAATGATAAACTAGACTTAACTCAAGCAGAAGCCATTGCAGACTTAATTGACTCTGGTTCTGAGCAAGCAGCTCGTTCTGCTCTGCGCTCCTTGCAAGGCGACTTTTCACAAGCGATTGATTCTCTACTTCAAAAGATGATTGAAATGCGGGTGTATGTAGAAGCCGCGCTGGACTTCCCTGAAGAAGAAATTGATTTTTTAGCGGATAAAAAAGTGCTAGATCGTTTAAACGCTATTAAACAACAGTTACATAAAATTACTGAAAAAGCCAAACAAGGAAGCCTCTTAAGAAACGGCTTGCACCTTGTGATAATAGGTAAACCCAATGCGGGTAAATCGAGTTTGCTAAATGCCTTAGCGGGCAATGATACGGCAATAGTCACTGATATTGCAGGCACAACCCGCGATGTATTGCATGAGTCTATTA
>JAZGFW010000035.1:0-4512 GCA_036479895.1 Cocleimonas sp.
ATGGGCTAAAATTTCACTAGTTGAGGCGGAAAATGAAGCTAATAACGAGTTATTAGCAAGTTTTTCAACGAAAAGTAGTGAATTTTTAGTCATTTTTACTCGTCATCTGGTTCGTGCAAAGGTCTCTTAATATATGTTCAACAACATATTATGCCAATCACTATAATTAGCCTATGCCTTATTCAAAAGTACACAAAGCAGAAACTCGACAGAAAATTTTATACAGCGCGGTTGAGCTGTTCTCCCGTCATGGGTTTGATCAAATATCCATTGATGATTTAATGCAGCATGCAGGTCTAACGCGTGGAGCTTTTTATACCCACTTTAAAAATAAAAAATCACTCTACGCAAAAGCTATTATTGCAGGTGCTAAAAAAAGCCAAATCATGAATAAAAAACCCGAAAAGTTAAGTAAAGAAGAATGGACAATAAAACTGCTATCAGGTTACTTAAGCGAAGAACATATCAATCAAGAAATTTCACCCTGTCCTTTAGCGTTTTTAGTCAGTGATATAGCAAATAGCGAGGATGAAGTACAAGCCACTTACACACGTGTCTTTAAGTTACTTAATAAAACCATTCAAGCGCAGCTAAAAAATAATCCGCTATCGACAGAACAAAATATTCTAGCAACAACCGCGATGATGATTGGTGGCGTTGCTATAGGTCGCGCTTTAAATAATGAAGCAATGACCGCTAAACTACTTGAAAGCTGTCAGCTAGCTTCATTGGATCTTTTGCAATTACAATCAAACCAGTTGTAAAAACGATTCGTTGTGTAGAAAGAAAACTATAACAAGCCCCGCTCCGCAAACGATACAATCTCATCCCCAATAATAAAATGATCAAGTACCCGCACATCTATTAACAATAAAGCTGCTTTTAATTTTTGCGTGATTTCCCTGTCTGATAAACTCGGCTCAGCAAGCCCTGACGGGTGATTGTGCGCCAATACAATGGCAGCAGCATTATGCTTGATGGCACAGCGTACCACCTCACGAGGATGTACCGTGGCACTATCGATCGAACCCCGAAATAATTCTTCATACTCGATTACGCGGTGTTTATTATCCAATAACAAACAAGAAAAAACTTCAAACGGGTAATGTTGTAAGCGTGATTGTAAATAATTTTTAACATCATCCACATTTTCCATCGCATTGCCACGATAAATCTTCTCTTCCAGATAACGACGGCTCATTTCTACCACGGCTTGTAGTTGCACAAACTTCGCTTGCCCTACCCCCTTGCCCTGACAAAAACGTTCTTCATTGGCGCTCAATAAAGACGACAAACCACCACTATCGGCCAACAAATCACGCGCTAAGTCCACGGCTGTCTTACCTTTAATACCTGTACGCAGAAAAATTGCAAGGAGTTCAGCGTCACTTAATGCCTCTGCCCCTCTCATTAGAAGCTTTTCACGCGGTCTGTCTTCAGGTGCCCAGTCAGTAATTGCCATGTTTTAAGGTGTTAATCTTTGATATAATTAAGCACATCATGTCAGAACTTAAAGCAAAACAAATTCTAATTGGGATAAGCGGGGGTATTGCGGCCTATAAAACGGCCGAACTTGTGCGCGCCCTTATTAAACAAGGTGCTGATGTGCGCGTTTGCATGACAAAGGCAGCCTGTGAGTTTATCACCCCACTGACCTTACAAGCACTTACAGGAAACCCCGTACATACTGACCTACTCGACCCACAAGCCGAAGCCGCCATGGGGCATATTGAGCTAGCACGCTGGGCAGATTTAATTATGATTGCACCTGCCACCGCCGATTTGATGGCACGCTTGGCGCATGGTCATGCCAATGATTTATTATCCACCGTTTGCCTAGCAAGTGAAGCGCCAATTCATCTTGCACCTGCGATGAACCGCGTGATGTGGAAAGACCTAGCCACGCAAAAAAACACCCAGCAACTACAACAAAATGGTTACACCCTACACGGCCCAGCCAGTGGCGAACAAGCCTGTGGTGAAGTCGGTGAAGGTCGAATGATAGAGCCACAAGAACTTGCTATTATTATAGAATCTTCATTTTCAAAAAAACAACAGTCATTAAGTGGTAAGAAAGTGTTAATTACCGCAGGCCCAACACGTGAAGCCATTGACCCTGTACGTTTTATTAGTAACCGAAGCTCAGGAAAAATGGGCTATGCCATAGCATCAGCCGCGCAAAAAATCGGCGCCGAAGTTACTCTTATTTCTGGCCCTGTAGCTTTAGACGTACCACAAAAGGTAACACGTCATTTTGTAGAATCAGCCAAAGATATGCACGCTGAAACGATGAAACACGCTAAATCAGCAGATATTTTTATCGCTACTGCCGCCGTTTCTGATTATTCACCTGCTGATATTGCCGATCAAAAAATAAAAAAGACGAAAGACTCTGTTGCGCTAAAATTGAACTACAATCCTGATATTCTTTATGATGTATCTCACGCTTACCCCAACCTATTTACAGTGGGCTTTGCTGCAGAGACAGAAAAACTAGAAAAACACGCCAAAGATAAATTAAAGCGTAAAAATTTAAATATGATTGTGGCAAACCCCGTAGGAGAAAATAAAGGTTTTGAACAAGATACCAATCAATTTGAAATTTTCTGGCAAGATGGACACACTACTTTACCAGAAGAAGATAAAACAACGCTCGCGATTAAATTAATGAAGGTTATTGAAAATCGTTTTCACTCTTCATAAAACTACGCACCATACTAATTTATACACGACTTAAAAAAAGGAATCTTAGTGAACACGCAAACCCTTAAAGAAAAACCACAGGTTAATTATAAAATTCTCGATAAACGTATTGGCGATACGATTCCCCTGCCCCATTACGCTACAACAGGCTCCGCAGGTATGGATCTGCGTGCTTGTATTGATGAATCACTCACCATAAAACCTGGCGAAACACACCTAATTCCAACGGGCATGGCCATTCATATTGCTGACCCTGCTTTTGCTGCAACCATTTTACCGCGCTCAGGTCTAGGGCATAAACATGGCATTGTATTAGGCAATCTTGTCGGTTTGATTGATTCAGATTACCAAGGACAATTGTTTATCTCTTGCTGGAATCGTGGCGATACCGAATTCACCATTGAAGAAGGTGACCGTATTGCACAGCTGGTAATTATCCCTGTTGTACAAGTCACTTTAAACCAAGTTGATTCATTTGATGAAACAGATCGTGGTGCGGGTGGTTTCGGACACTCTGGAAAAAGCTAGGGAAAACAAACTTTAAATGACAACCGAACTCATCAATAAAGATATTTTTCGTACTTACGACATTCGAGGTCAAGTTGGCAGAGAGTGGTGTGTTAATGATAATTACCATGATGCTTTTCTGATTGGTCAGTCTATTGGTAGTCAGTTGAAACATCGAGATTCACTCAGTATTATCGTCGGTCGTGATGGCAGAATAAGTAGCTCACCTATCACAGAACAACTACTTAAAGGACTAGTTTCTGTTGGTTGTTTAGTGACAGACATTGGTGTTGTAGCCACACCTGTTACTTACTTCGCACTATCACATTTGCATATTAATAACTGCATTATGGTCACAGGTAGCCATAACCCGCCTGACCACAATGGCATAAAAATTGTTTACGAATCAACACCATTGAGTAGAATTGTGATTGAAACGCTTTACCATGACATAAGCCGTGAAAATTTCGAAACAAATGATAATGGTAAGCTGTTTGAGTACAACAACATTATTGCTGAATATCAGAAAGCTATCATTGATAATATTAGTATTAACAAACCTTTACGCATTGGAATTGATGCTTGTAACGGTGCAACCGCTCTTTTTGCAGAATCGTTATACACCCAACTAGGTTGTAAAGTTTACCCACTTTATTGTGAAATGGATGGGACGTTTCCTAATCATTCACCCGACCCTACCGTGCCAGAAAACCTTGAAGCATTAGCCGCATTGGTAAAAAAAGAAAAGCTCGATATTGGCATTGCTTTTGATGGTGATGGTGACCGTATGATAGCGGTTGATAATCAAGGAAACCTACTCTGGCCAGACCGTATAATGATACTTTTAGCCAAAGCTATACTCAAAGAAAAACCCAGTTCACCCGTGGTTTACGACGTGAAGTGTAGCTTTTTATTACCTACTGCTATTCGCCAATTTGGTGGCCAACCATCAATGTGTATGAGTGGGCACTCTATTTTAAAACTCCAAATGCTCCAACTTAACGCGGCGATGGGTGGTGAGTTTAGCGGACATATTGTAATGCGTGATCGCTGGTCTGACTTTGATGATGGACCTTATGTGGCGGCACGTTTATTAGAAGTAATCGCCAATAGCGAGCAAAGTCCAACAGAAATATATCAAAAAATACCCGATAGCTATTCAACCCGAGAGTTTCAATTACACTTTGATCACACTGACCTTGCGCTAGAGGTGCTTGGTAAATTTATCCGCAAAGCCGAATTTTCTGGA
This sequence comes from Cocleimonas sp., assembly GCA_036479895.1. Taxonomy (GTDB): domain Bacteria; phylum Pseudomonadota; class Gammaproteobacteria; order Thiotrichales; family Thiotrichaceae; genus Cocleimonas. The sequence continues at coordinate 4,460 of JAZGFW010000035.1, forward strand.
GCAGACCTATCCCTTATTGATGGGCTCCGTGTGGATTATGACGATGGTTGGGG
>JAZGFW010000036.1:0-9790 GCA_036479895.1 Cocleimonas sp.
CAGCATATTATTTTACCCAGCGCACTACGTCGCTCAATCCCCATGTACGGCAATGAAGTCATCTTTATGTTACATGCCACGGTGCTTGCTGGAGTAATCACCTTAGTTGATTTATTCGGTGCGGCAAAAATTATTAACTCTCGTTACTACGCACCTTTTGAGTCTTTTATCAGTGTAGGTTTGTTCTACTTGGCCATTACTTTCACAATTGTTTTTATATTTAAACTCGCTGAAAATCATTTTCTAAAGCACTTAAAACGATAAGAAAGCGATAGCAAAGTGATCAAAGGACAATGAATTAATAATGACTATTTTTCTTACAGGACTACTCTTAGGTGGAAGCCTAATCATTGCCATTGGCGCACAAAATGCCTACGTACTAAAGCAGGGCTTGTTAAAAAGCCATGTCTTCCTGATTTGTCTCATTTGCGCCTTGTCTGATGCTATCTTAATCACCATAGGCACAAGCGGTGTAGGAAAAATTATTGAGCAATATCCTAACTGGCTGACAGCCATCACTTGGTTTGGCGCAGCCTATTTATTTGCTTTTGGGATTATGAGTTTTCGTGCAGCGTTAAATAATGAAACCCTACGCACAGCATCCAAAGAAACCGCTCAAAATACTAAAACAGTTATCACTACTGTTCTAGCGCTTACATTTTTAAACCCGCATGTATATTTGGATACCGTATTGCTTATTGGTAGCATCGCATCACCCTACAATGACTCGGACAGATTAAACTTTACGCTCGGTGCTGTTAGTGCATCTTTTATCTGGTTCTTTTCACTCGGTTATGGCGCTCGCTTTTTAACCCCGCTATTTAGCAAACCTTCTGCTTGGAAGATACTGAATGTAATGATTGGGCTAGTTATGTGGATAATTGCTTATCAGCTTGTAAAAACAAGCTAATAACTGCCCGAATAAACAGTTCTGGAGAAATGGTTGATCTCATCGAGCAAGATCGTAGCCTATGGTTAAAAGACGCTATTATTCATGGTGATAAATTATTAAATGCAACCCTGTTAAAGGCAAAGGTTGGAAAATACTAAATACAGGCAGCTATTAGCGCAGTACATGCGCACAGCACGCAACACAATAAAACAGATTGGAAGCAAATACATTTGTTGTATCAAAAGCTCTATGAATACAACCCAACACCCGTTGTCGAAGTTAATGCAGCAATAGCACTTTCGTATACTTACAATGCTGAAATTGGCTTAGAGGCATTTTCTCAATTAGAAAATAATAAAGCACTCAAAGACTATCAACCTTATTACGCTGCAAAAGCTGACTTATTAAGCCGTGCTGGACAAACAGATCGATCCATAACGTTTTATAAAAAAGCTATCGCGTTAAGTAATAATGATGCTGAAGCAAGCTACTTAAAAAATAAACTAAAAAGTCAGAAAAGCATTGAAGGGAGACCTTTGCACGAGTCGGATGACGAGTAAAAATGACTGAAATTCCACTGCTTTTCGTTGAAAACCTTGCTAATAACCCGTTATTAGCTTCATTTTCGCCTCAATCAGTGAAATATCAGCCGATTTTAGCAAGCTTACCGTTTGTTGTTTAAAACGGATAACTTGATTATTAGAGCTTCAGCCGTTTCTTTCGCCACCGACTCGTACAAAGGTCTCTAAAAGTTTGTCTATTTAGATCAAAGAAGTAGTGAGTAAGCTCCAAAAGGCTTTCATTTCACGTTATCATACTCATCATTAAAATTAAATAGTTTAGGTATTCTCTGTGAACCAAAGATCCGTCCCTCGCCGTAAAACAATGTTAGTCATCATGGATGGCGTAGGTGTAAACCCTAGCAAAAAGAACAATGCTTTTCATGAAGCGAATACGCCAAAGCTGGATGAATATTTTAGTAAATACCCGCACACAACTTTACAAGCCTCAGGCGATGCTGTTGGTTTACCCGATGGCCAAATGGGTAATTCAGAGGTGGGTCATTTAACGATTGGTTGCGGCACGATTATTAAGCAAGATTTAGTGCGAATTGATGATGCTATTGAAGACGGTAGTTTTAAAAAGAACATCGTATTACGCAATACGTTATTTATTGCTAAAGAAAATAAACGCCCTGTTCACCTTGTAGGGCTACTCTCAGATGGTGGTGTTCATAGCCATGTAAATCACCTTTGTGCATTATTAAAAATGTGTAAAAAGCGTGACGTCGAAGCGATTGTTCATATCATTACCGATGGCCGTGACACGCCACCAAAATCTGCCAAAAAGTATATTACACAGCTCGTAGAAGCTACCGAAAAGTTCGGCGGCAGTATCGCTACGATGACAGGGCGATTTTACTCTATGGATAGAGACAATCGCTGGAATCGTACACAGCGCGCATTTGATGCAATGGTTCATGGCGTAGGTAAAGAGGCCAGTGATCCGTTAACCGCGCTTGAAGATGCCTATGCTAATGATGAGACCGATGAGTTTATCTTCCCCCGTATTATGCCCAATGCTAAAAAATTAAGTCATGATGATTCTTTAATATTCTTTAACTTTAGAAATGACCGCCCTCGACAACTTTCGGCTGCACTGGGTATGGAAGACTTTGAACAATTTGATCGCGGAGATTACAACCCTCTAGTGGTCACTTGTTTGACTGAATACGATAAAAAACTATTAGCACCTGTAGCTTTTCCACCTGAGCGACCTTCTACTAATTTGGCGCATGCGATTAGTTTGTCAGGTTACAAACAATTGCATACATCAGAAACGGAAAAATACGCACACGTTACCTTCTTCTTAAACGGTGGTCGCGAAACACCTTATGCGGGTGAAGACCGTATCATGATTGACTCGCCACGCGTACATACCTATGACGAAGCACCTGAAATGAGCGCCAAAGAATTAGCTGACGTTGTCGTTAATGCGGTCGAAAAGAAAGAGCATTCTTTCATCGTTGTAAACTTCCCTAATGGGGATATGGTTGGTCATTCCGCCATTCCAGAAGCAATTATTAAAGCCGTAGAGACCTTAGATACCGAAGTAAGCCGTGTATTGGATGCCGCAGTAGAAAATGATTATTCCGTTATTCTCACCGCCGACCACGGTAACTGTGATGAATATGTAGACCCTTTTACGGGCGAACCAAGTACGCAACACACGGTATACCCTGTTCCCTGTTTGATTATCGATAAATCATTTTGGCGTTTACGCACCAGTGGCGGTTTAAGTAATATTGCCCCTACTGTTTTACACTTAATGGGTTTAACAAAACCAGAAGCAATTACGTGTAAGTCTTTATTGCTAGAAGAGATGATAGATGAGGATTCTGTATCAACAGAGACGTACTAATAAGGGACGACCATTTCACAAGAGATATGAACGGCAGTATTTTCTTTTTTTAAGAAAAAAACCTATTCTCCCAAACATTTAGCTTTAGAAGAACTAACGTTTCTATAAAAAAACGGTTACACTCAAATTATGAACAAAGCACTATCACTACAAATTCTCAAACTCTGGCTGATTATTAAATCAAACGCAGCCAGCGAAATATTATAGTTTAATAATTTCAAGGCTGTGGGAATCTCCCTCAGCTTTAACTGTTGATTCCCATAGCCTTTAATCAGGAATCAAAAATGACACTTAGTACATCGTCCAGTCAAAAAAATATTAGAATAGGCATGTTCTTTGCTATTGCAGGCACCGCTTTATTTTCACTTAAATCTATTTTTATAAAGCTCGCTTTTCAAGAAGGTATTGATGCAACTACGCTATTGGCATTGCGTATGATAATTGCATTTCCCTTTTATGTGCTCGTGTTGATTTATGCGATTAAAACGCGGCCCGAAAAAGCAACATTACTGACTAAACGCGATGTTTTACAAATTTTTGGTTTAGGTTTTTTAGGCTACTATCTTGCTTCTTATTTAGATTTTGAAGGTTTAGCGTATATCTCTGCCCAGCTAGAACGCTTAACCCTATTCACTTATCCAATCATGGTTGCTCTCTTAAGCTGGGCGTTTTTCCGTGAAAAAATAACCCTTAATATTTTAGCTTCCTTGGTTGTTAGTTATATAGGCGTGAGCTTTCTATTTTTTAATGAAACATCCACGGTAGGGGCGCAAGATTCAGGGCAAGTGGCGATAGGCACTAGCTTAGTTGCACTTGCAGCGTTTAGTTTTTCCCTCTATGTGATTTTTAGTAAAGCATTTATCTCACGATTAGGTAGTCTGATTTTTACCAGTATTGCGATGTCATCGTCGTTGGTTTTTATTCTTATTCATTTCTTTGCAACGCACTCAATTAATGACTTAAACGTATCGCCTAGGCTTTGGGGTTTAGCAATTTTATTAGCTGTTTTTAGTACGTTGATTCCGAGCTTTTTCACCAGTGAAGCTATTAATCGAATCGGTGCAACACGTACCAGTATCATGGGTACGCTCGGCCCTGTAGTAACTATTGTTCTTGCGGTTAATTTACTCGGTGAGCCGTTTGGATGGCCTCAAATTGTAGGCTTGTTATTAGTATTATTGGGGGTGAGTTTCTTGCGAAAAAATTAGGTGAAATCATGATAAATCTTGATCTAACTCAGCAAGTCGTTCGGGTGTGCCAATATCACGCCAATCGCCACTAAATAGTTCGCCTGTCACTTGACCCTTATTCATAGCTTCGCGTAATAGTGGGGCAAGTGGGCGTTTCCCTGGTTCAAGATTGTTGAATAGATAGGGGTGGTAATAGCCAATACCGCTAAAGGTGAATTTAGTTTTTCCCTCATTCTCAACTTGGTTTTGCAATAAAGCAAAGTCCCCTTGCGGATGATGAGGTGGGTTATTCACCAAGATTAAATGTGCTAGCTTGCCTTCTTTTAAGGGGTTTTGAGGTTGATAAGGGTAGTCACACCAAACATCACCATTGGTCACTAAGAAAGGCTCATCTCTTGTTGTTGATAATACTGTTGATAACAGCGGTAGTGCTTTGATAATTCCACCAGCCGTTTCTAAAGCGCCGTCTTCTTGTTCGTCAGAGTAAAAAATATTAACGCCAAGCTTTGTACCATCACCTAGAGCTTTTGGAATTTTCTCGCCCAGCCACGCAATATTAATGACTATATCTTGAAAGCCTGCTTTTTTTAATTTTTCTATATGCCAAACAATTAAGGGTTTTCCACCCACTTTTAATAAAGGTTTAGGTGTGTGGTTTGTTAAAGGTCGCATGCGAGTGCCATGCCCTGCAGCGAGTATCATAGCCTTCATTTTTTCCTCTTTGTGTGAAAGGGTGTTGCAAAAAAATAATTTGTAGGTTGGCGCTGAGCTTGCGAAGCCCAACAAACAGTGCCATGTTGGGCTTCGTTCCTCAGCACCAACCTACATAAGGTACTTTTCAGTATCATTTAGGTAAGCCAATTTTTTTAGTAATATCCCACTCATTAAATAAGGTGACGAGCGGACGTGTTAACGGATATTTATTGCCCACTTCCATTACATACTTAAGTGTAAGAGGTAAGTCATTAAGATAATTTTCTTTTCCATCACGGTGATTTAAGCGCGCAAATATCCCGAGTACTTTGATATGACGTTGCAAGCCCATATAATCAAACCACTGAATAAAAGTGGCATCAGGCACTTTATCGATTAAACCCGCATTTTCAGCTTGTTGTTTAAAATCTAAAGCCCACTGAGTAACCTTTTCACTGGGCCAGTGAATATAGCAATCACGTAGTAGTGATACTAAGTCATAAGTGATAGGCCCAAGCACCGCATCTTGATAATCAATAACCCCAATAGAGCCTGCGAGGTTATTTTTTAAAACCATTAAGTTTCGTGAATGATAGTCACGATGAACAAAAACTTGCGGTTGTTGCAATACAGCAGTACTAATAACGTTAAAGGTTCTATCAATAATTTTTTGTTGTTCGACTGTGGGTGTAATACCTAAATGTTTTTGTAGAAACCATTCAGGCATTAGTTTCATTTCTGTTTTTAGAAAACCGTCATCGTACTCAGGTAGGTTTGCTGTATCGGCATTTTGGATTTTAATCAGACTTTGTAATGCTTCTGCATAAAGATTGTCGGCTGTTTCTTTATTTAGCTCATTTAGATAAGGCGTATTACCAAAATCTTCGAGCAGTAAAAACCCCTGCTTTAAATCTTGCCTAATGATTTCTGGTGCATGAACATCGGCGTTACGTAAACGCTGGGTAATATCAATAAAAGGTGCGCAGTCTTCTTGCTCGGGAGGAGCATCCATTGCAACTGTAGTTTTACCATCGTGAGTAACACGGAAATAGCGACGGAAACTGGCATCGGCAGAGGCAACTTCTATTGTTGCATCAGGGGTGTCTTGATGAATCCAGTGGGTGAGTTGTTCGAGGCGGGTGTCTTTTTTCATTGTTTTAAGGCTCACCAAGAGCCAAAAAGTACACAGAGTTTCGCTCCACGAAACACAGTGTGGCAGGCTGAGCATCTACTGTTTTTGATTATAAGAAACCTTTGCATGAGTCGATTGAGAAAAAAAAGCAGTGGAATTTCAACCACTTTACTCGTCATCCGATTCTGCAAAAGTCTCTATAAGTAACTCATAAACTACGCTTAAATAAAAAGAGCAGTTTTATGAGGTATATTAATTAACTACTTTTTAAGCCCATTGCTTTAAAGATACTCGCTGCAGGACAGAAACCAGTAAATGATGACTGAAGCAAGTTAAAACCAATAAAGGCTGTAAACCATACAAAGTTAGGGTGTACATAATAGGTAAGTAAAAGGCTAACAAAAATCATTACGCCTGCGAATGCGGTTACTGCGTTACCAACTGTCATAATATTCTCCTGAAAATAATTATTTGAGACTTCAGCATAACTCAGCTGACGAGTAAAAATGGCTAAAACCTTCCTGGTTTTATTTTGCTACTGAGTTATGCCGTGCTCTCATTTACGTTTATTTAAATCTACATAATCCCGAGGTAGCGCACCATCATAAAGCTGTCGTGGGCGGCCGATGCGTGACTCAGGGTCTTGTATCATTTCGTTCCAATGTGAAATCCAGCCTACCGTACGTGACATTGCAAAAATCACGGTAAACATATTCAGCGGAATTCCCATGGCTAATAATATAATACCTGAATAAAAGTCAACGTTGGGGTAAAGATTGCGCGAAACAAAATAATCATCTTCGAGTGCGATTCGCTCTAGCTCCATTGCTATATCAAATAGCTCTTGATATTCATTGCCTTCCCCTAAGTGAGTAAGCAAGTCATGGCAAGTTTTACGGATAATCAAGGCGCGCGGGTCATGGCTTTTATAAATCCGATGTCCAAAACCCATCAAACGAAAGTTGTTGGACTTATCTTTGGCACGATCAATATAATATTGCGTATCTTTGTCAGACTCGACAATATCAACCAGCATACGGATTACTGATTCATTGGCACCACCATGTGCAGGCCCCCAAAGCGATGCAATACCCGCCGATACTGCCGCAAAAGGGTTGGCCTCAGAACTGCCTGTCAAACGCACGGTTGATGTGGATGCATTTTGTTCGTGATCGGCATGTAAAATCATGATGAGATCGAGTGCTTTCACATAGTATGGATCGGGTGTGTATTTTTCCGTAGGCATGCTAAACATCATGTGCAAAAAGTTTTCGGTGTAGCTTAAATCATTTTTAGGGTAGGTAAACGGTAAGCCATTGGCGTAGCGATATGACCATGCTGAAATGGTTGGCATTTTGGCAATAAGTTGGTGCGCAGCAATCATGCGATGCTTTGCATTGCGAATATCAATATCATCATGATAGAAAGATGAAAGTGCACCAACCACACCAACCATAATCGCCATGGGATGAGCATCTCGACGAAAGCCACTATAAAAGCGTTTCAGTGCCTCATGCAGCATCGTGTGACAGGTGATAATATCGGTAAATTGTTTTAATTCTTTCTCATTGGGTAATTCACCATCGAGCAATAAATAACACACTTCAAGAAAAGTACTATTCTCGGCGAGTTGCTCAATCGGGTAACCACCGTACTGTAAAACCCCTTTTTCACCGTCCAAAAAAGTAATAGAGCTACGACAGCTTGCTGTTGATAAAAATCCTGGGTCATAAGTGAAATAACCCAAATCACGATAAAGTCCACGCACGTCAATTGTTGGCGTACCGTTGGTAGGACGTAAAATAGGCAATTCAATCTCTTTGCCTGTTGAGTTGTCAATTAGGGTAACGGTGTCTTTTTTAGTGTCGTTCTTGATGCTCATATTGATAAATAGTCAGGGGATTTTAATATCGAATGAGCTATTATAGCGCAATCGGATGTTTTTTAGGGAAATGGTTAAAAAATGAGAATAGTCATTACATTGAGTTTACTCTTGTTTTTAGTAGCCTGTGGGAAGAATTCGGAAGAGAGCCTGAATAAAAATTTGCCATGGAGAGTGAGTACGATAGCAGAAGGTGCAACAGAGGTTTTAGGTGTAGAAGTCGGGAAATCAACTTTCAAAGAAATGATGTTTAAGCTTAAGTTATTAGCAGAGCCTGCTTTGTTTGAAAGCCCTGATGGAAAGTTATCTTTAGAAGCGTACTTCGGAAAAAAGAAGTTTGGCGCGCTGGAAGCCCGTTTGATTGTTGACATGGATGCAGAGCAATCATTATTAAAAAAAATGCTTGCTGAAAAAGTCGGTGATAGAGAGGCAACACCCAGCAATCACTGGAAGTATAAAATAACGGTGAGAAATACCAAAATAGCGAATGATTTACGCATTTGGCGGTTAATTTATTTACCCATCTCTGATTATGAAATCAAGCAAATGAACTTTTTTGGAATGCCCGAAGAAACTTTAAAGATTAATGATACCGCTGAATACTGGTTCTACCCCTCTCGTGGCATGGCGTTACTTTACGACACAGCAGGAAAGGAAATTTTTTATTATGTTGCTCCCAACGAGTTTGAAAGACTAAAAGCAATACTACCTAAAAAAGCAGTCGTACAGATTCGATAATTTACGATGATGATTTTTAAAACCACACTTCTACTCTTTATTATTTCATTAGTTGGTACATTGTTGGCGGCACCGGTGATAAAAACGGATAATAAGTGGCACCTGATTCGACAAGCTGATGATATTCAAGTCTATACAAGATTTCAAAAGAATAAACGCATAAAATCAGCAAAAGGTGTGGTTATAATTGCTACGAAAATGGATGAGCTTTTAGCTATTCTTGAAGATATTAAACGCTTACCCCAGTGGTTATATCAGTGCAAATATGCAAAAACGTTGGAGCAGATTAATATTGTTGAACGAAATGATTATATCTACACTAATATTCCTTGGCTAGGTTGGGATAGGGATGTCGTTGTTCATTCAGTCTTTCGTCAAAATAAACAAACCAAAGAAGTTGAAATTAGTTTTGATAGCCTGCCTGATAAGGTCGCACTAAAGGCAAGAGTTGTTCGAATAAGAACGATGACAGGCCGCCTTTTGCTCACGCCGCTAGAAGATAATCGTATCAAAGTTATTTACGAAGTTAATGCTGACCCAGGTGGAAAAATTCCTAAATGGATGGTAAATGAGATGGTCAGTGATTTTCCTTTCTATTCATTACAACGCTTACGTGAGCTTGTAAAAAAACAATCGTTAAAAACAGGATTTACGCATTAATATGCCATTTTGGGAAGAAAAATCACTCACTCAAATGACTCGTGAAGAGTGGGAAAGCCTTTGCGATCATTGCGGTAAGTGTTGTTTGATGAAGTTGCAAGATGATAGCGTTGATGAAAATAGTAATAATGAGGAAGATAACCAAGACCCGAATGCCGTTTATTACACCGACATTGTGTGCG
>JAZGFW010000037.1:0-17817 GCA_036479895.1 Cocleimonas sp.
CCTGACTTTGATAAAGTCATTCAAGACATTGTAGATTATGTCTTAAATTACGATGTCACCACATCAAGTGAAGCTATGGAAACAGCGCGTTATGATTGGATGGATACCATCGGTTGTGGCTTACTTGCCTTAAATTACCCCGCCTGTACAAAAATGCTTGGGCCGATTGTGCCAGGGGCAACGATGCAAGGCACTGGCTCTCGTGTACCGGGGACATCTTATGAGTTAGACCCTGTTCGCGCCGCATGGAATTTAGGCGCTATGGTGCGTTGGCTTGATTATAACGACACATGGTTGGCGGCAGAATGGGGGCATCCTTCGGATAATTTAGGTGCTATCATGTCATTGGCTGATTATTTATCTCGTCAACGTATGGCTGAAGGTAAACCTTCTCTCACCATGAAAGACGTAATAATTTCGATGATTAAAGCGCATGAAGTTCAAGGTGTAATTGCACTCGAAAATTGCTTTAACCGTGCAGGACTCGATCATGTGATGTTAGTTCGCATAGCATCCACCGCCATCAGCACGCAAATGCTCGGCTGCAGCCGTGATGAATGTTTAAATGCAGTATCACATGCATGGTTAGATGGCTCTGCTTTGCGCACTTATCGCCACGCACCCAATACAGGCTCACGAAAATCTTGGGCGGCAGGTGATGCTTCATCGCGCGGTTTGTTCTTAGCGTTTATGGCGCAACGTGGTGAGATGGGTTACCCCTCTGCCATCACCGCCAAAGGTTGGGGCTTTCAGGATGTTTCTTTTCGTGAAAAAGAGCTGTTATTTAAGCAACCTTACGGCACTTACACGATGGAAAACATTCTTTTTAAAATCTCTTTTCCTGCAGAATTTCATGCACAGACGGCTGTTGAAGTAGCGATCACATTACACCCCGAAGTTAAAGAACGTTTGGATGATATTGATAAAATTGTTATCAAAACCCAAGAGTCTGCCGACCGAATCATCAATAAAATCGGCCCTTTAGATAACCCTGCTGACCGAGATCACTGTTTGCAATATATGATTGCTGTGGGTTTGCTTAAAGGTAATCTAACAGCAGAGGATTATGAAGATGATGTTGCCAATGATCCGCGTATTAATGCTTTGCGCGACAAAATGGAAGTTTCGGAAGAACCGCGTTTTACTAAAGAGTATTCAGAAGCGGATAAACGTGCCATCGGTAATGCTATCCAAGTATTTTTTAAAGATGGAAGCGCAACAGAAAATATCGTTGTAGATTACCCTGTGGGGCATCGTCGTCGTAGAAAAGAAGGCATCCCGCTTTTAAAAGAAAAGTTTGAGCGTTACTTACGTGGCGGCATCAGCCAAGAAAATTCGGAGAAACTTCTTGATTTGTGTGCAGACCAAAGTAAGTTTGAAAGTACTACAGTTGATGACGTAATGAGTCTTTTAGTAACTTAAAACCCTTTGCACGAAACAGATTAAAACAAGTGAGCTAAATAATTATGAAAGTAAGTGAAGCGCTACAACAAAGAAAATCGGTTCGAGCCTATCTTGATAAGCCCGTTGAAGATGAAAAAATTAAAGCCATTTTGGAAGCTGCACGTCACGCGCCATCAGGTGTTAATACCCAGCCTTGGCAGGTTGCAGTCGTTATCGGTGAAACTAAAAAAAATCTACAAGAAAAAATAGAAGCAACTTTTCGCGGTGGTGACAAAGGCAAATCTGAATACGCCTATTATCCCGAAGAATGGGGCGAGCCGTTTACCTCACGCCGTAAAGAGTGTGGATTGCTCATGTATAAAACCTTAGAGATTGAGCGCGGTGATAGAGAACGTCAAACCAACCAATGGGCAGCAAACTACCGCGCCTTTGATGCACCTGTCATGTTGTTATTCTTTATGGATAAACGCATGAAAGAAGGCTCCTTTATGGACTACGGCATGTTTTTACAATCAGTAATGTTAGCGACAGTTGAACAAGGTCTTGCCACCTGCCCGCAAGCTTCATTGGCTGATTACCCTGAGATTATAAAAGCCGAGTTAGGTTATTCTGACGACAATATCTTATTGTGCGGAATGGCTTTGGGCTATGAAGATAAAGATGCGCTAGTGAATAGTTATCGAACATCACGTTTAAATACTGAGGAATTTACGCAGTTTTTTAAGTAGGTATTTTTTTCTGCAAGCTCTGCGTTAAAAAAACAGTCAAAGTAAGGAGTAAATCATGAGCCATCCAAGCAACTCAAACTACCAAAAAGAATTCAACGAAGCCAAGAAAAACCCCGAAGCTTTTTGGAAAGAAAAGTCGGAAGCGCTTGAATGGTTTAAAGCACCTCAAAAAATATTATCCCAAGATGAGCATGGCATTCACCATTGGTTTGCCGATGGCGAAATGAACACGGCTTATATGGCACTTGATTACCACGTAGAAAACGGACGTGCCGATCAAACAGCTTTGATCTATGACTCCCCTGTCAGCGATAAAAAACAAACCTTCACTTACCGAGAGCTACGCGATGAAGTCGCACTTTGCGCTGGCATGCTCAAAGACTTAGGCGTAACGAAAGGCGACCGTGTTATTATTTATATGCCGATGATTCCACAAGCTGCCATTGGCATGTTGGCGTGCGCGCGTATAGGCGCCATTCATTCGGTAGTTTTTGGTGGATTTGCCGCACCAGAGCTTGCCATTCGTATTGATGATGCATCCCCCAAGGTTATTCTAAGTGCATCTTGTGGTATCGAAATTAAACGCTGTATCGAATATAAACCACTGCTCGACAAAGCGATTGAGATTGCCTCACACGCACCAGAACACTGCGTAATCTACCAACGCAAACAAGCTAAATCACCCATGATTATACCGCGCGATATTGACTGGCAAGAAGCGGTTAACAAAGCGCAACCCGCAGAGTGCACACCTGTAAAAGGCAGTGATTTACTCTATATTCTCTACACCTCTGGCACAACGGGCAAACCTAAAGGCGTAGTGCGTGAAAACGGCGGACATGCCGTCGCCATGAAGTACAGCATGAAAGCCATCTACGATATGAATCCAGGTGATGTCTTTTGGGCCGCCTCTGATGTCGGCTGGGTAGTGGGTCATTCTTATATTGTTTATGCGCCGTTATTACACGGTTGCACAACTATTTTATACGAAGGAAAGCCCATCTTCACACCTGATGCAGGAGCCTTCTGGCGCGTAGTTGAAGAATATAAAGTCAAAGCACTGTTTACAGCCCCCACTGCATTTAGAGCGATCAAGAAAGAAGATCCCGAAGCAGCGCTTGCAAAAAAATATGATTTATCATCTTTAAAAACATTGTTTTCAGCAGGAGAGCGCCTTGACCCACCGACCTATGAGTGGCTGACAGATAAATTTAAACTACCCGTAATTGACCATTGGTGGCAAACAGAAACTGGTTGGGCAATCTCCGCCAATATGCGAGGCATTGAAAAAATGCCGGTTAAGGCAGGCTCATCTACCGTTCCTTGCCCTGGTTATATGGTTGAAGTTTTAGACGAGAACGGCAAACAACTCCCTGCTAATCAACAAGGCAATATTGCCGTTAAATTACCGCTTCCACCCAGTTGCCTCACTACTATTTGGAATGATATGCCCCGCTTTCAAGCAGGCTATTTAGAAGCTTATCCAGGTTATTATGTGAGCGGCGATGGCGGCTATATAGATGATGACGGTTATTTATTCGTCATGGGGCGCGTTGATGACGTGATAAATGTAGCAGGTCATCGTTTATCAACTGGTGAAATGGAAGAGATTATCGGCAAGCATAATGCCATCGCAGAATGTGCCGTTATTGGTCGCAATGATGATTTAAAAGGACAAATGCCAACAGGTTTTGTTGTATTAAAAAATGGGGTTGATACAAGTGCCGAGCAAATAAACCAAGAACTTATTCAGTTAGTCCGAGAAGAAATCGGTGCAGTAGCCTCGTTTAAAGAGGTTTATATTATTTCGCGCCTACCTAAAACACGTTCGGGGAAAATATTGCGTAAAACAATGCGCCATATTTTTAATGGAGAAGAGTATGTTATGCCTTCTACGATTGAAGACCCTGACTCATTAAAAGAAATAGAGGTCTTACTTCAGTTATACTGAGGTTGTATAGTATAAATAGTTAATATCAATGCTTTTCGTCTGGCATAGTTATAATGACATTAATGTGCGGAAGATAGTTGATATATGAATAAAGCCATGCAAAACACTTTTGTTTAAATAATGATTAACAAAAAAAACATTATTGCTCTGCCGCTGTTACTAGCAGGGTTATCAACAACTCCATCAACTTTTTTTCTAACAAGAAATAGCCATTTTTTGTTAGCTCTGGTAGTTATTTGTTTGGCTGTACTTATAGCTTACTCATTATCAATGCCTCTTAAGCGTTCATTCTTGTCATTAACGATTAGTTTTGTTTTTGGTGTAGGCCTTTCAGCAATACTTTCTCTAATTTATTGGAAATTCGCCAATAACTTTGAAAGTTATGGATTAAATTTTTATTTATATATTAGTGCCGTTGAGTTTGGAATTACTTCACTGATAGGTGTTATTCTCATCACCATTATAAAAACATTATCAAATATAAAATAACAAACCCTGATGCCCATTATAAAAAGCTCATTTAACCCCGTCTGGTGGCTATCAAATCCTCATATACAAACACTTTGGCCTACTTTTTTTCGTACTTTACCCCGTGTTAATACAGCTATACACCGCCTTGAATTGAACGATGGTGACTTTTTAGACCTCGCAATAACCCCACTTAAGAATAAACCTATTGTAATCATTTTACATGGATTAGAAGGTTCACTAGATTCACCTTACGCAAAACCCTTAATCAAAGCATTAGATAATACTGGCTATGGGGTTTGTTTTGTTCATTTTCGTGGATGCAGTGGTGAGGTAAACCGCCTACCTCGTAGCTACCACAGTGGAGATACGGGTGACTTACAATCAGTTGTTAATTATTTACAAGAGAACAATTCACAAGGTGTTTTTGCAGTGATTGGCTTCTCTCTTGGCGGTAATGCGCTACTTAAATGGATGGGTGAACAAGGCAATAAATCAATGGTTAAAACAGCTATTGCAGTTTCTGTGCCTTTTACATTAAGTGATGCGGGGGATCGTTTAGAAAAAAGTTTTTCACGAATTTATCAGCAACACTTGGTATCTCGTTGCCAGAAAAAATATACACTCAAGTTCGCTACAAAGAGATCTCCGCTTGAAAGTATAGATGTGAAAAAACTAAACACCTTTTATAGCTTTGACGACCAAATAACTGCCCCTCTCAATGGTTTTGATGGTGCGGATGACTATTATAAGCAATCTAGTAGCCGCCAGTTTTTAAAACATATTCGTAAACCAACACTTATATTACATTCAAAAGATGATCCTTTTATGTGGGAACATACAGTACCGACAGAAGACGAGCTGTCACCTGTGGTGCAATTAGAGTTATCAGAGTCAGGCGGTCATGTAGGGTTTATTGATGGGACACATCCTTTTAATATCGAATACTGGTTAGATCAACGTATCGTGAAATGGTTAGATAAGCTGCGTGAAAAGCAACATGAAAGCTAAACTTAAATCACCCTTAGCCATGCGTGATGGCGTATCAGCCAGTCGAGTATGGCTACCCAAAGATGATAATAATGAATGGTCAACGGTACTTGATTTTTTAGAAGAGCGCTTCCCTTTTATTAATCGTGAAATTATTCAAGAACGGATGTCACGCGGTGATATTGTAGATGAAACAGGCAAGCCCTTTGATAAGAACGCACTTTACCGGAATGAAGTATTTCTCTTTTACTACCGTGAGATTCCTGATGAACCTAAAATTCCTTTTAAAGAAAAAATATTGTTTAAAGACAACAATCTTATTGTTGTAGACAAGCCTCATTTTATCCCTGTGACACCTACTGGTCGCTATGTAAAAGAAAGCTTGTTATCTCGCTTAAAACACCAATACCAAAACGAAGGTATTAGTCCAATTCATCGGCTTGACCGAGAGACCGCTGGGATTGTTATGTTTACTTGTAACCCCGAAGTACGCGGTGCTTATCAAAGTTTGTTTCAAAATAGATTGGTTGATAAAACCTATGAGGCGATTGCTTCTTCTTATACTGCCTCAGATTCTTTAGAATTTCCCATTATTCACAGAAGTCGCATTATAAAAAGTGAGCCTTTTTTTATCATGGAAGAAGATATAGATGCCTCGCCAGAAAACTATAATTCTGAAACAGAAATCAATATTTTAAAAAGTAAAGACGGTTTAGCCAAATATCAATTAAAGCCCGTTACTGGTAAGCAACACCAGCTGAGGGTGCATATGATGTCTTTGGGTATTCCTATTTTAAACGACCCTTTTTATCCTAAATTGTTACCTTGCAAAGGTGAAGATTATTCTAGCCCTTTACAACTGTTGGCTAAGTCAATTGCTTTTAATGACCCTATTACGGGTGAAAGATGTAATTTTGAGAGTGAACTAAATTTAGCGTTTTAAAGGCACCTGTCTCATAAGTTTTTTACCATGAAACGCATGAAGAACATGAAGGAAAAGAGCAAACACAACTCACTCCATAAAAATTGTTCACAACCCGCCTTTTACCTATAGTTATCGTTTGTCATAATAATTTTTTGCCACTTTTCTGGCCCTGTTTGATGCACCGATTCCCCTTTAGAGTCAACCGCTACGGTAACGGGCATATCTTTAACCTCAAATTCATAAATTGCTTCCATACCTATTTCTTCAAAAGCTAAAACCTTCGCCCCTACAATCGCTTTAGAAACCAAATAAGCAGCACCGCCCACCGCCATTAAATAGACACTCTTGTGCTTTTTAATCGCATCAATAGCAACGGGCCCGCGCTCGGCTTTACCAATCATGCCAAGCAACCCCGTTTGTGAAAGAATTTGCTCGGTGAATTTATCCATACGTGTCGCTGTTGTCGGGCCTGCGGGACCAACCACTTCATCTCTTACCGGATCAACAGGACCAACGTAATAAATAAACTTACCTTTTAAACTGACGGGTAACTCCTCTCCTTTGTCGAGTATCCCTTTCATACGTTTATGCGCGGCATCACGCCCTGTTAACATCTTGCCCGAAAGTAATAGTACTTCGCCTGTTTTCCAATCTTGAATATCATTTGCCGTAATAGTGTCTAGGTTGACGCGTCTTGCCGTATCCCCTGCCTCATAGCTAATATCAGGCCAAATACTAAGGTCAGGCGGTGTTAATGTAGCAGAACCTGAGCCATCTAACGTAAAATGTGCATGGCGTGTTGCGGCACAATTAGGAATCATACACACTGGTAAAGATGCCGCATGTGTGGGGTAATCTAGAATCTTTACATCCAGTATGGTTGTTAATCCGCCTAAGCCTTGCGCACCGATTCCAAGGTTATTTACCTTTTCAAAGATTTCAAGACGTAATTCTTCAACACGATTTTGTGCGCCACGCTTATTCAACGCTTGAATATCAATTTCTTGCATCAAACATTGTTTTGCTAAAAGTGCTGCTTTCTCTGCCGTGCCACCGACACCTATCCCTAGAACACCAGGTGGACACCAGCCAGCACCCATTGTGGGCACCGTTTTAACAACCCAGTCGACTAAAGAATCACTGGGGTTTAACATCATCATTTTAGCTTTGTTTTCAGACCCCCCTCCTTTTGCAGCCAGTTGAACTTCGATCGTATCACCCTGCACTATCTGGGTGTGAATTACAGCTGGCGTATTATCTTTTGTATTCGTTCTAGTGCCTAATGGATCTGCCATGATTGATGCACGCAACACATTATCAGGATGCTGATAGGCTTGGCGTACTCCTTCATTGACCATCTCTTCTAGCGACATCGTTGCATTAGCCCATTGAACATTCATGCCAACTTTTAAGAACACCACGACGATGCCAGTATCTTGGCACAAAGGGCGGTGCCCCTCTGCACTCATACGTGAGTTCACTAATATTTGGGTTATTGCATCCTTAGCAGCTGGTGATTGCTCTCTTTCCCATGCATCCGTCATTGCACGGATAAAATCTTCACCATGATAGTAAGAAATAAACTGCAAGGCATCTGCGATGCTAGTGATTAAATCGTCTTGTTTAATAATTGCCATATTAATTTGATTATCTTCTTTAGAACTTCAACTTATATTAATTCTAAGTATAGCTTAGATAGTTTGCTTAACTTTTAATCAGCACTAAGTATTTATAAAGTTATTACTACCGCTTATCAATACTTTACTGTCAGAAAAAACAATGTCCATCTAATCTGGATCAGGATGATTAAAAATTCTACAAATTAGAAAGGACTCGACATGCGCCAGCACTTTAAAACCGTATTATATAATTTATTAACAGTAACTGTACTCACATTAAGTGGTTGTGGTGGTGACAATAATAATACCGATAGTAATAATAGTAATTCACACCCTACATTCAAATGGAAAGAGGTTGAACAGTCATCCGCCTACTCTCCATCAGGTGATATAAAAACAACAACGCCTAGCTTTTCATGGCCCATCACTCCACAGGCTACAGATTATATATTTGGTCATGAAAATACACACGATGAGTCACAATGGACGCAATATAATATATCAGCAGATGATGCAAACTGTAGTTCAACTAATAAGACTTGCTCATATTCACCGACTGACTTCACCTTTTCAATGGGTGATCAGAAAGCATGGTGGGTAAGAGCAAAGGTTTCAGGACAATGGAAGAGCTGGTCAGCGCCTCATGTATTTACACTAATCAATAATGGGCAGAGTGGCAGAGCTGTAGCCATTTCCCCTTTAGGAGAGATTAAAACAATAAACCCTGTATTTACGTGGGAGCCTCGCCCAAATGCAACAAAATACCGTCTGGGAAATCAGTCCGTAAGTAAATGGAGCGCATTTACAATTCCTGCTGAAGAAGCTTGTCAAACAGCAGGTCAAGATTGTTCATTCAAACCTTCAAATTTAAAGCTAGTACTTGGTGAAGAAAATAAATGGTGGGTACAAGCCTTTGTAACAGGTGCTTGGGAAAACTGGTCGGAAGGCCTTAGTTTTACTCCTATTGAGGATGATGACAACAATCCAGAGCCATTAAAAGCAATAGCACCTAGTGGTGAAATAGAAACAACAAAACCTGTATTTATCTGGTCAAAACTTACTCAAGCAAGCAATTACCAAATTGGTTATGAATTCAAGAATAATAAAGACTGGCATGAATTTACTGTTAACGGCAAAAGTGCATTTACCTGTAATACATCTACCTGTTCTTATGATTTAAATGACAGTAGTGAAAATATTAAGAAGTTTAAAGAAGCTGATGAAGTATTTTGGTGGGTACGTGCTGAAGAAAATGGGTCGTGGAGCAACTGGAGTAACAAATTAACGTTCTCTATTGCATCAAAAGGCAGTGTAAAAACACCACAAACTATCACCTTTAACCCTTTAACAGATGTTGCTATCAAACCTCAGCCTGCAATTATTCATACTTTACAAGCCATCGCTTCTTCTGGATTAGCCGTTAGTTACACGGTCAACAGCGTAAATATTTGTGGACTATCAGGTAATAGTGTCTTTGCTAAGACTATTGGCACTTGTTCTATCACAGCGACACAAGCAGGTAATAATAACTTTGATGGTGCCAGCCCTGTCACTCAGAGCTTTGCAATATCAGCTATAACTAAAGATGCTCAAACAATTAGTTTTAACGCTTTAGCCGATGCAATTATTAAACCTAACCAAGAAACGCTTCATACCTTACAAGCAACAGCTTCTTCGGGCTTAGCTATTGACTACACAATCAACACAGTAAATATTTGTGGTCTATCAGGTAATAATGTTTTTTCTAAAATAGTTGGCATCTGCTCAATTACTGCAGCACAAGCAGGTAATAATGACTTCCATGCTGCAACACCTGTTACACAAAGCTTTTCAATAACGAATGCTAAAATCATTGTTCCTGAAATAGTCTCGATTAATGTAATTGGAATATCTCAAAACTCAGCGACTATTCAATGGGTGTTAAATAAACCTACAACCGGTCAAGTTGAATACGGTGAAACAGCTGCTTACGGAAGTTTAAGCAATAAAAATTCAAACCTAAGTACAGCTCAATCACAAAGCTTAATCGGACTCAAAACGGACACAACCTACCATTACCGAGTTATCTCTGAAGATAGTAATGGTACTGTTGTGATGAGCACTGATAGCACGTTCAAAACGGCACAAACGCCGCCGAATAACACACTACTAAGAATTTTACCGCTAGGTGATTCAATTACCCATGGTGCAGGTTATAACTTTGCGAACCCTGACCATTCTTCATACAGAGATGAGTTATATGAGCTACTTAACGGTGCACAATTTAACTTTGAATTTGTAGGAACTGATGCATCTACTTATACACAAGCCAATGGCACTAGCATAGAGCTTAAGCATGAAGGGCACCCAAGTTGGAGAGCCGATGAAATAGATAATAACTTAACATCATGGCTTACATCCTACGGAGTTCCTGTTGATATTGCATTAGTACATGCTGGTACTAATGATATTCTT
This sequence comes from Cocleimonas sp., assembly GCA_036479895.1. Taxonomy (GTDB): domain Bacteria; phylum Pseudomonadota; class Gammaproteobacteria; order Thiotrichales; family Thiotrichaceae; genus Cocleimonas. The sequence goes on from JAZGFW010000037.1 coordinate 10,540, forward strand.
CAAACACAAGGCACTAACGCTGAAACAGTGACTGATATAGAGAATATTATTGCTAAGCTACAAGCTAGCAATGCCAATATCACCCTATTAATCGCAAAGATTATTCCTATCCAAAACCCAGATACTACAGTCGCACTCAATGCCTTATTAACAGACGCATGGGCCGCTGCGCAGAGTACTGCTACATCAAGCGTTAAGGTTGTGGATCATCACTCAGGGTTTACAGCCAGCGACTTATCAGCAGATCTTATCCATCCAAATGTTGCGGGTGAAGCTAAGATGGCACAAACTTGGTTTGAGGCAATTACAAATACTACGCCGACGAATCCAAACAACCCTAGCTTACCCATTCAGGATACATCATTAACACTTTGGTTAGATGCATCTGATGCCGATGCTGATGGAACGATTGATACCACTATGGCGAATACATCATCACCGACTTGGTCTTGGAAAGATAAGTCAGGAAAAAGTAATGATGTTAAAACGATAGTAAACTCTTTAGCTCCTGTTCAACTAGCAGGTGCTCTTAAAGGCAAACCAGTGTTTGAATTTGAAACAACAGGACTAGTAACATCAGACGCTGATCAAATCACGCCAAACACAAGCTATACAAAGTTTGTAGTATTTAAGTTTGATGATCTTACAACGGCCAATAACTTAGTTTCATCAAATACCACAGCGCTTTGGGGTAGTCATTCTAATAGCATGCATGCATGGCATAGTTTTAATGATTATATCAACCCTAAAACACCTGCTGAAGGTCTAAGTTTGGCAAACTCAACAGTGACTCTGGATAAATTCTATATTGCATCAACACGCTATGGGCAACCTGATAATCTTAGTAATGTGCTTAACTTAAATAGTATTTTGCAAAATTCTAATCAACTCGTTGAGCCATTTGCTTCATCGGTTACTTATATAGGTAGTATTGGTAATGACTATTATCTTGACGGGAAAATTGCCGAAGCTATCATTTATGATAGAGCTTTAACTGACGCAGAAATTACGCAGGTTGAAAACTACCTACGTGAGAAGTGGTTTTAAAACGTCTCACACATAGTAAAAAAAGCACGGATGTCGTAAATATATCCGTGCTTTTTTTATGCTTGTTATCTATGAGCTTCTAATCGTTGATACTTTTCACACTAAAAATAGTGAATACTGATACAGCTGGTATTCGCTATCAAGGGCTAATATAATCCTGAATGTGAATCACGCTTCTTATACAACACAAAGCCACCTTTCTGGGCGCTTTTTACTTATTGGTCTATTGCTTATAACGCATAAACTATCCTATGCAGAAACATTTGCTTTAAACGAACAGTGGGCTCAGTGTTCAATAAGCGCACCACAAAAAACGCAATCAAATCCTAGTACTACGTCTAAAATTATAGAAACACCCTTCCCTGATGCTATCTACTTAGAAGCTGATGACGGCACAATTAGCCTGAGTGAAACGTCAATATTAAAAGGCCATGTAATTATTCAGCGAAATGAAACAATTTTTAATGCTGATAATGCAACATTTAATCGTAAAGATAATGTAGTTATTGCTCAAGGTAATGTGATTTTATCCACAAAAGGATTGGAGCTTAAAAGTGATGCGATTGAATATAAACTAAAGAATCATACAGGTATTATTAAAGGTGCCGAATACACAGTAGGAAGCGAAGGAGCTCACGGTAAAAGTAGCCAAATCAATCAAATCGACTCAACTCATTTACAATTAAATGATGCTACTTTTACAACCTGCCCAGCAGTTACATCACTGACACATAAATTAACTGATTCACCTAAAGTATCCAGTTGGCATTTAGCCTCCTCAGATATTAAGTTAAATCAAAAAACTCAAATTGGTACTGCTAAAAATGTGACCTTTAATGTTTTAGATATACCTGTTTTTTACTTTCCATGGCTTAAATTCCCAATCAATAATCAACGCTTATCAGGGCTTCTTTCTCCTAAGCTTCGTCTTGAAACGAATGCAGGGGTTTCAATCCCCTATTATCTTAATCTAGCCCCAAATTATGATGCGACCATCACTTTTGCAACACTGGCTGGGCATGGCTACCAATTTGATAGTGAGTTTCGCTATTTATCGAAACGACATAATGGCACACTAAATTATGTTTTTATTCCCAAAGATAAATCGTTTGATAGTCCATCAGGCGATAAAAAGCGTGATTACTTTAAAATCGAACATAGCACCCATTTCAATAAAACAAGCAGCATAAATCTTACTGCTGAAGGTGTTTCTGATGATGCTTATTTTGATGACTTTTCTACATCACTAGAAACCAGCTCACGCTCCGCCTTACAAAGACGGTTTGAATTTACAAATATACAAGCACCTTGGCAAGTAAGTGCAGCTGTTGAGGATTACCAAATCCTTGATATAAATGACGCGCCTTATGCCAAACTTCCTGAAATAAAACTTAGCTATATACCTAAAAAACCGTCAAAGGCACTTAAGCTCAAAGTGGAATCGGAGCTGGTTTATTTTGATAAAAAGGATGCAACTACTGGTAGCCGTGCCAACATAAAACTATCTGCTTCAAAGAAATGGGGTTCAGAGGCCTGGTTTTTAAAGCCTGGTTTTAATTTCGAACACAGCCTTTACTCCTTAAATAATGCTAAATCAGAAAGTATTAGCCGCAGCTTACCAACCCTTACATTCGATACTGGTCTGTTTTTTGACCGAGAGCTTAAAAAGAGCAATCTCATTTTTGGTAAAGCTTTGATACAAACATTAGAGCCTCGTTTGTTATACACCTATACACCCTATAAAGATCAAAATAATATTCCTGTTTTTGACACTGCTAGAGCAAACTTTTCAGAAACAACGCAACTGTTCTCTCCTAACCGTTTTACAGGTAAAGATCGAATAGCAGATGCCAATCAATTAACCTTCGCAGTCAGTTCTCGTATTCAAGATAGAAAAGTAGGCAAGGAACTATTAAAGGCAAGTATTGGTCAAATATTTTACTTTAGTGACAGAAGAGTTACGTTACCTGAAGGATCAAGACAAACCGATACTAAATCTGACCTTGTATTAGAACTCAGTGGTCGATTAAATGATAATCTACAAATTACTTCTGTGGGCTTGTGGGATTACGAAGATAAACATGTCTCTAGTTATGAACTTCGTTTAAATTATCAAGATAGAAGGAAGCGTATTTTAAACCTTGCTTACCGCGAATTAGATAAAGAATTAACGCAAGTTGCCTTATCAACTGCGCTACCTATCAATGATAAGTGGTCATTGGTTGCAAGCACAGAACATGATTTAAAAAATGATCGTAACCTTGAGTCATTACTTGGTATAGAATATCGAAGCTGTTGTGTAAAAACACGGCTCGTTGCGAAACGTTATCTAACAGCGGATAACGAGAACTATGAAACACCTATTTTTCTTGAGTTTGAACTTAAAGGTTTGGGTAATATTGGGACAGGCGATGCGAGTAATCAATTAAAGGATAAAATTTACGGATATGATGATTATTAACACCAGAGTAGTACACGCTTTAATCACGAAGCACCTAATTTCATTGATGCTATTCCTTAGCTTTCTAGGGGCTACTGCTCACGCTGAAGATATTGCTTTAGATAAAATCATAGCAATTGTAAATAATGATGTAGTGATGTTTAGCGAAGTTCGAAGTGTTGCCCTGCGTTATAAGCAATCAGGGCAAAGAAAGCTCTCAGAAAAAGAGCTAATAAAAGAAATCCTAGATAAAATTATCCTTGAAAAAATCCAGTTACAACGCGCAAAAGATGTGGGGATTAATATTGATGACGCCGCAATCAATAAGGCGATGGCAAGTATTGCAGAACAAAATAAATTAAGTTTAACTCAATTTAAAGTCGCATTAACTCAAGAAGGACACGGCTACCAAGAATTTCGCGATAATTTGCGTGATAGGCTCTATATTGATGCCCTACAAAAAAATCACCGTCGTGGCCGACAGAAAATTACAGAAAGTGCGGTTGATGACCTGATTCGAGCAGAGAGCCTAAGTATTAATAAAGAAACGCAATACCATTTGCTTGACGTGTTAGTTCCTGCTGCCAATGGCATTTCAGTACCGCAGTTCAACAGGCAGTTAAAAAAAGCACAGTTATTAAGAAAGCAGTTAATCGGTAAATCAGCTACAAGTATCCCCACTATTATTAAAAAAATGGGTGCCTCACAAAAAGATTTAGGCTGGAAAAAATCACAATCACTCAGCCCTGCTTATGTACGTACACTGAGTCTAATGGGTGTGGGGGAGTTATCTGATATTGTGCGTGATCCAGCAGGTTTTCATATCTTAAAACTCATTGAGCAACGTGGTGGCGTACGAAAAATTACCCAGCAAGCGAAGGTAAGACATATTCTAATACCTACAACTAACCCGCAAGCGAAACTAAAAGCAACCCAGCTACGGAATAAAATTTTAGCGGGTGGCAATTTTGCAAAGCTAGCACAAGATAATTCAGCGGATAAAGGTAGTGCGCAACAAGGCGGTGATCTTGGTTTAACGGATCCTGCCTCTTTTGTGCCTCCTTTTGCTAAAGCTGTTATAAGCCTGCCTTTAAATACACTCAGCCAACCTATTCAAACACGTTTTGGTTGGCATCTTATCGAAGTATTAGAGCGCAAAGCAACCGATCAAACACGCGAAGCACTTAAGGTTCAAGCAGAAGCTATGCTAAACAAAAAGAATCAATCTAACGACACAAAAAACTGGCTACAAGGTTTGCGTGACCAAGCGTATGTTGAATATCGTCTTTAACAACGACAAAATAACAAAAATCACGAGCATTAAAAAATGACAATAACTTCGCGTCTAGCTGTTACTCCTGGGGAGCCTGCAGGGATTGGTCCTGATCTGATTATTCAGCTATCACAATCATCACAAAAAGCTCAATTAGTCGTAGTTGCAGATAAACCTATGATGGTTGAACGCGCCCAACAGTTAGGCATTAAAGCTACTTTTATAGATTATGACGCTAATGCCCCTGCTTCAATATCACAGGCTAATGAAATAACTATTCTACATACGCCCTGCGCACAAAAAGTAATTGCTGGTGAGTTAACGTTAAATAACGCTCAATATGTTTTAGATACGTTGACACGAGCGACCCAAGGCTGCGTATCAAAAGAATTTGATGCCATGGTCACCGCGCCATTACACAAAGGTATTATCAACGATGCTGGTGTTGAGTTTACTGGCCATACTGAGTTTTTAGCAAAACTAACTAAAGCTAAACTACCTGTCATGATGTTAGCGGCTGATACCTTACGCGTGGCACTTGCAACGACACACTTGCCTTTAAAAGATGTTAGCCAAGCCATTAGCAAAGCATCTTTAACGCAAGTGATTGAAATCTTACACCATGATATGAAAACCAAGTTTGGGATTGCTAATCCACATATTCTTATCTGTGGTTTAAACCCGCATGCCGGCGAAGGTGGACACCTTGGTATGGAAGAAATTAACACCATAGAACCCGTCATTGAATCTCTAAAAAATAAAGGCATGAACCTATCAGGTCCTTTGCCTGCTGATACCTTATTCACCCCTAAATATTTAGAAACAGCGGATGCCGTCCTAGCCATGTACCATGACCAAGGCTTACCTGTGCTAAAGCACGTAGGTTTTGGGCATGCTATTAATGTCACTCTAGGCTTACCTATAATCCGTACCTCAGTTGACCATGGTACTGCTTTAGATTTAGCTGGTACGGGAGAGGCATCAACAGGTAGTCTTATTGAAGCAATTAAAAATGCCCTGATGATGGTCAACGCACAACAAAAATACGAAGAAATCTAAAAATGGAAAATCAATCAATCCGTCCTTTAATGCTACTCGGCTTAGGTGCAAGCCTTGCCATGATCGGAACTGCTTTATTTTTTCAGTACGTTTTATACCTTGAGCCTTGTCCTTTATGTAGTGTTCAGCGCGCTGTTGTTATCGTTTTTGCGGTGATTTTTTTGCTGGCTTTTTTGCATGGACCACTTTCATCATTATCTAAACGTCTGTACGGTTTTTTATTAACACTGACCAGTATTACTGGGTTAGCTATTGCAGGTCGGCATACGTGGTTACAGCATTTACCCGCAGATAAAATTCCTGAATGTGGTCCAGGCCTTGATTTCTGGATGGATAATTTACCCGCTGTAGATGTCATCCAAAAAGTATTTCAAGGCTCTGGCGAATGTGCAGAAATTGTTTGGTCATTCTTATCATTAAGCATCCCTGAGTGGAGCTTAATTGCCTTTTCACTCTTTCTGTTTTTTAGCCTAAGGCTTCTTTTTGTTGCACGATAATGTCTACCGACCCTAATATCTACGACATCAACCTTGATGAGTTCGATGAAAAAGTCTTAAAACCTTCTCAACATCAAGCTGTACTAGTCGATTTTTGGGCGGATTGGTGTGGTCCTTGTTTGTTCTTAGATCCTGTTCTTAAAGATGTCGTAAATGAATATAACGGCGCTATCCTTCTGGCTAAACTTGAAGTTGACGAAGGTAAAAACATGAAGCTCGCCGGTCAATATCAAGTACGAGGCTTTCCCACTATTATCATGTTTGAGGAAGGCAAAGAAGTAGAACGATTTAGTAGTGCGCGTCCTGCTGAATTTATCCGAGAGTTTATTGAGATGAATAGTCGTCTGTTAGAATTATAATAAATACCCTACAATAATTATTATTTTGAATTTAAGCTAAACTGCCCCCATAGTAACAAACTAACAACCCTTATTAACAATTTTAAAGTGAGAAAAAATCATGGATGTAATGGATAGAATTGATGATGCCGTTAAAAACAATCCCGTTGTCGTTTTTATGAAAGGCACACCACAGTTACCACAGTGTGGGTTTTCTAGCAGAACCGCGCAAGCTTTACAGGGCTGTGGAGAAGAGTTCTCCTACGTGAATGTACTCACAGACCCCGAAATCTTTGAACACCTTCCACGCTACGCTGATTGGCCTACATTCCCACAAGTCTACATCAAAGGTGAATTGATTGGTGGCTGTGATATTACACTTGAAATGTTTGAAAAAGGCGAGTTACAGACAATGGTTAAAGATGCAACAGAAGCAGCTAAAAGTAAAGATGCATAATAACTAAGCTAAGCTATCTATACGTAACTAAAAAGCTATGAGGAGCCTGTAAATTAAATTGTGTAACTACCCATTGTTAACTAACCTCCAACAGGAGAATAACAATGGGTATTACAATGAACGAAAAGAAACTAAAAGCACTCGCAAACGAGCTAGCTAAAGATCTT
>JAZGFW010000038.1:0-7395 GCA_036479895.1 Cocleimonas sp.
AGACTGAGACCTTTGCACGAATCAGTGGCGAAAGAAAAATAGACTAATATTTTACTGATTGAGGCGGAAAATGAAGCTAATAACGGGTTATTAGCAAGTTTTTCAACGAAAAGCAGTGAAATATTAGTCATTTTTACTCGTCACCTGATTCGTGCAAAGGTCTCAGGCTATAAGAAAATCTCTGATTATTTGATTAGATGCACTTACACCCTTAAAACTTAGTTAAGAAAACGGAATTTAGATGTCAATTAAAACACCAAAAACCTTAGTACGTACTTTAGCCGGCTTATCTATCGCGACAGTACTAATGACACCTGTAGTCGCTGAAAATTTATTTCAGGTATACCAACAAGCAAAGCAAAGTGATGCCCAGCTAAAAGCAAGTGAAGCAGGCTATCTGGCGACATTGGAGAAAAAACCTCAAATATTATCTGCATCAAAACCACGAGTTGACTTAGGAGCAAGCGGAACCTACAACCTACAACAAATAGAGAGAACCGGAAGGGGTGATGGTGGTGGTGCCTTTCTTAACTTTGGATACGATTTAACATTGACTAAACCTTTAATCCGACAAGAGTTAAAGGCCCAAGAAGATCAGGTTGATGCTGCCATCTTACAAGCGAAAGCAGGCCTTGAAGCAGAACGTCAAAATCTTATTATTCGTGTTGCAGAAGCATATTTTCAATTCTTAAAAGCTAAAGACTCACTAGCCTTTGCAAGCGCCGAAAAAGGTGCAGTAGGTCGTCAGCTTAATCAAGTGAAGGCTTATTTTTATGCAGGACGCTCTGCAATTACAGACGTTAAGGAAGCACAAGCGCGTTACTTTCAATCAAATGCACAGGAAGTTGTTGCAAAACAACAAATAGATTTAGCACGTGAAAATTTAAGAGCCCTTACTAGCAAGTATTATAAAAATCTCAATGGCGCCGCACAAAATACGCCATTGCTTATCCCTAAGCCCAACAATATCGATCAGTGGGCAAAATCAGCTGTTGAGAATAGTAAACAAGTAGTAGCCGCAAAGCATGCCGTTTCCGTTGCGCAAAAAACCATCGATATTGAACGCGCAGCAAGAAAGCCAACGCTGGACTTATTTGCAAAGCATACAGGCAATTCAACGCATGGGGAGTCACAATTTGATCGAGATAAGTTCGATGCTTCAGTGGGGGTTCAATTTAAAATGCCGCTTTACCGTGGTGGCAATATTTCATCGAAAGTTCGTGAAGCACGCCATAAATTACACCAAGCTCAACAGCAATTAGAGGCGCAAAAACGTGCCGCAACACAACAATCACGCGCAGCATATACGACAATTATTTCAGGAGTCTCTCAAGTAAAAGCCTTTAAACAGGTTTTAAATTCAAACCAAGTAGCAGCGAATGCAACTCAAGCAGGATTTGAGGCAGGTACACGAACGGCTGTTGATGTCTTACTTGCATTACGTGAGACCTTTAGAGCAAAGCGTGATTACTCTAGCTCTCGTTATGACTTTTTACTCAATACCTTAAAATTGAAACAAGCAACTGGCACATTGTCAGAAGCGGATATACAGTCATTAAGTAAGTTGTTGAACAAAAGAGTTGCTAGCAAAGCCAAAAAGAAATAAAGCGTTATTTCATCCAAACCTAAGTAGATGTATTTGCGATAGCTTCTTCAATATCAGGCACAACAGCAAGCGTTGGATCAATACCTTTGCTGGATGATTTAAGATTAAATATTTCACCTTTTTTATGAATACTGTAATTAAGCCCTAACTTATAACAGGCTTGCGCATTTTCGTACTCACTCAGCTCTTCAAGTAATTCAGCAAGTTCTAAATAAACGGATGTTGAAGGAGAAAGGTTAAGGCTTGTGTTGTAGTAGGATTTACTCTTCCCCCAAAGTTGATATTTGCGATTAATTCTCGCTAAGGCAAGTAGTAACATAGGGCTTCTATGGTGCTCTACAAGCCATTTCTCACCTTGCTTAATAGCAGAGCCAAGGTTGGAATGCTCAATTAAGCCATAACGTTTCGCTAAGCTCTCATCCCAGTTTTTATTGAGACTGGTAATAAGTAATTTATTGCTACCATTGTCATCACCCGCATTAGCTAATGCCTCGCAATACAAAAGCAAAGACTGCGGTTTGTTTTTAACATCTGCTGGTAGTTTCTTCCAAAGCGTTTGCAACTGAGGTAAATCTTTCTTGTGTGCCAATGAATGTAAAACACCTACTAATGCGCTTTCCTCATATTCTTCAAATAAATTATTACGCTGTAAATCTTCCTTATTAAGGTCAGGGAGTAGCGCAAATAGATTATTCCAGTCTTCTTGTTTGTAATAGACTTTAGCCAATAACTTGTTGGCATAAGGATGCTTGGGTGTCACTTCTAATTGATTAATAAGTGTCGCACGTGCCTGCTCTATTTGCCCGCAAGTAAACTGCATTTCAGCTTGCGATACCGACACAGCAGTTTGTGCTTCTTCGCCTAAATCGGTAGCTGTTTTTAAATAAGCATCACGGCGTTCGGTATAACCTTGAATATGCGCAGATCTTGCAGCAGCCAGATAGTTTAATAATGGCGCTTCAGAATGCTCAACCGTATTCATTAAGATTTTTTCTGATTGCTCCCAATGACCTTCTGTAAAGTGTATAAGCCCTTGTGTAAGCTCTTGGCTTGCCTTACTCGAAAGCTTGGCTTGTTTGTAGTTTTGAATTCTTTTACGCAAACCAAAAATAGCGCGAAGTATTGCTATAACCACATATATAGCAAGAAAACCTAGCACAGCCCCGATTAAAACGGTGGTACTTGTTAGAGTGATATTACCCCAATCTCCCCATTTTATATTGACATCAACGGAGTGTTCAAAGGCATAACTTCCGAGCCAGAAGGCACCGATTGTAACGATAAGTAATAATATAAAGTAGCGCATTTTAATTCTCTATTGGCGTTTGTTTAACGGACTCAAGTAATTTAAGTGAGCCTGAAATATCAGGCAGTGCTGGATTTAAGGTGACATTATCTAACTTACTGATTATAGCTACAAATATTTTATATTTATCTTCAGGATAGTATGATTTAAGTAATTCTTTGACACGACTAATTTGGCTATGATAACTAAGATCCCGTCCTTGAAGAAGCATTAAACGCAACGTTTCTAGTCGTAGTGAAATAAGGTGAAATAAGCTATTTTTGGTTTCTTCATCCATCTCATCGCGTAATGATTTATCAATTTTATGAATAACAACCGCTTCATTAAAACTTTTCTTTACGCGATTTACGATTGAATCATCTACATTTTCTTTAGTAGTTTTCTCAATACTTTCTTGTGTGTCGGCTACACTACTCACATCCGAATTCACTACTACTGGCTTTAGTAGCCCTATTAATTGATCGATAAGCTGAGAGAGAGCATTAACATCAGGTAAAGCATATTGATTTAATAGTGCAATATCTTTGCTGATTTGTTTACGCACGGGTAATAAGTCTGTAGAACCACGTTTAATCAACATTCTGTCAGCCAAATTTAACGCACGAAGCGCTCCGTCTTTGTCTTTCTTAAGCACAAGAGATTGATTCGCCGTTTGCAATAAAAAATGGACCTCAGCCAACGACCAATCTTGGTTGCTCGCAGTTTGTACACCTGTGCTTTTTTCTTGCTGTAATGTAAGTGTTTCAACTTGCGAATAGACCGAGTCTGCAATGTGCTGAGTGCTGTCTTGAATCGTTCTTAACTCTTTCAACGCCCCATTCAAATGGTCAATATTTTTTGTAAAGTTAGTACTGACTTCATGTTGTAAAATTTGTACTTGTTTTTTTTGTGCAAAACCTAGCGTTTGCTCGGTTACATTTTCGATTTTGGTACTATTTTCTTTAGACCGCTCATGAATACGCAACCAATTCGTATAACCAGCGGCAATGCCCACGGCGGTAAAAAATAGCGCAAGCCATGCTAAAAATTGCGTAAAGCGGGTACGTCGCTTTAATTTTATTAAAAGCTTTTGTTCATCGCTAAGCGTATCATTCATGTACTCTTGCTCCACTCAAGAAGTTTTTGATAGATATTTTCATCACTGGGATTGTCGCTAGATATTAGCTCTCCACAATGGGTTGTACTATTCAAAATCTGTTGTTTAATTCGATCACTACCAACCAATAAGCGGGCATCATCAAGCCAGTCATTTCCGCTGTTATTCTCCTTAATTGAAAATAAATGCTCAATACTCGTACCACTGGTTATGAGGATAATATCCAGTTGCTTATTTTTGTGATGCTGCGTTAAGACTTCAAGGTTATTTTGCGGACAATTTCGTTTATAAAGGTCGATATAATCAACCTTGCAACCTTGTAGACCTAACTGCTCTTTTAAAAAATCTCGACCTCCCTCGCCTCGTAGGATAGCAATTTTTTTGCCTAACCCTAAATTCTTCATTTCTGGCAAGGCTAATAATGATTCACTATTAAAGTTATCTTTTGGTGAAAAAGCTACCTGTATCCCATATTGAGTTAATAGTATTGAGGTTTTAGTTCCAACTGCTACCACTGTAAGACCTTGCAAAGATATTGGCTTGAGCCACTTTAGGCTTTGCTCAACAGCATTAGGACTGATGAAAATAACAAGATCATAATCTGTGATTTTCTTTAAGCGTTGTTGGCTAAGTTCAAAATTATCTGGCGGGCTTATTTCCAGTAATGGAAATAAAATCACATGAGCACCAGCATGCTCTAACGTCTTTTTAATAACTCCCGCCTGATGTTTGGGGCGGGTGACGACAATCCACTTGTCTTGCAAAGGTAAAGTGGCTTTCATATCTTTAGGATTCTCTATTTAAAATTCAATGCCTAACTGCATTAGCACTTTATCCCCGCCTTGAGCCAACAAATCTTCGGCAACGGCAACACCTAATGCCTCTGCATCAGCACGAGAGCCAACCTTCTCACTCCGGAAGATTTTTGAGCCATCTGGAAAGCCCAACAACCCTCGTAGGCGAATTTGATCACCATCTAGTAACTCAGCATGCCCACCAATAGGCACTTGGCAGCCCCCGTTTAAGCGCGTGTTCTGCGCGCGCTCAGCAGAGACACGTAAAGCCGTTTCGGGGTGATTTAATGGCGCTAATAAATCATTGATTACTTCGTCGTCGCTACGGCACTCAATGCCGATTGCACCTTGACCAATAGCAGGTAAACTTTCATCAGTTGAAATACATTCGGTAATTCTTTCATCAAAGCCAAGACGTTTTAAACCGGCTGACGCAAGAATAATCGCATCATATTCACCCTTATCAAGCTTAGACAAGCGTGTATTAACATTGCCCCGTAAATCTAATATTTCAATATCAGGACGCGCTTCCTTCAATTGAGTTTGTCTACGTAAACTACAAGTTCCTACTTTTGCATTTAAGGGCAAGTCAGCCATTTTTTTATAGGTATTTGAGACAAAAGCATCAGTTGGATCTTCTCGCTCTAAAACAACCGCTAAATGTAAGCCCTCTGGAAAAGCCATAGGTACGTCTTTCATTGAATGTACGGCAATGTCAGCGTCGCCTTCTAACATCCCTACTTCAAGCTCTTTTACGAAAAGCCCTTTTCCACCAATCTTTGCAAGAGGCGTGTCTAATATTTTATCGCCCTGTGTTGTCATGGTCACAAGCTCAATCTTTATATCAGGATGAAACTGTTTAAGTAGGCGTGAAACTTCTTCCGCTTGCCAAAGTGCAAGAGGGCTTTTTCGAGTGGCTATTCGTAGTGAATTTGTCATGTCTGTTTTTAAAGGCTAGTTAGTTGTTGACGAGTTGCATTGACTCGCTTTGAGAATGGGCTATATTGTAACTGACTTTGCGTTTAATGTGTTCCCCTAGGTAAAAATCCTCTATGAAATTTTTAATCAGTTGTTTAGTACTTTTAACGGTATCCATTCTCTCTGCTTCCGATAATATTGAGTCAGCACTGCTTGAAGAAAGTGATTTTAAGACGCTCTCCCTCACTATGGAAAAAGAATCGCTAGGTTTAGTCTTAATGCTTCATGCAGAGCATTGTCCTTATTGCGCACTTATGGAAAGTGATATTTTATCGCCGATGGTGAAAAGTAAGGAATACGATAAAAAAGTATTAATACGTAAACTACAGATCGATGAGGCACGGGACATAATAGATTTTGCAGGTGAAACAGTCGAGCCTTCTGATTTATCAGATCAATATCAAGCACCGTTAACCCCGACTTTAGTTTTTTTAGATTACAAGGGAAACGAAAAAGTAAAACAAATGGTAGGAATAAATACGGTAGAACTTTTTGGTGCTTACCTCGATATTGAGATTGATAAACTTAAAAACAATATTGATGCCGATATTATAAAAGCCAATTCTAAGGATAAATGACCACTTGTTTAACGTGCGCCAAGCACATGTTGCAATCTTTTATCATTCATACTTTTTGCCATATCAATAGCACTCATGCCATCCGATGTCCGCGCATAGACTGACGAACCCCGCTTTTTTAGGTAGTTTGCGATATTTGCATGCCGAAATCTTGTCGCATGATGCAAGGGGAGCCAATTCTTAACAGTACGTGCATGTAAGTAAGCACCATGATTAATCAAATAAATAACCGTTGAATAATGCCCATGTGCTGCCGCCATATGCAATGCTGTTTCACGCTCAGCATTGGCTACATTGATATTAAGACCTCGCTGAAGCAAGCCTGCAATAATTTGATTGTTGCCACTACTTGCTGCACTAAACAATTCGCGTGAATCTGGTACCTGACTATTTTCTGGTTGTGAGGTGGCTCTTGGCGCAACATTTGACACCTGCCGACGTACTTTACTTTTTGTTTGGTTTTGATGTGCGCTTGCACGAGGCGCAGGGGTAGGTTTTTTTCTAGGTTCTATTTGAACAACTCTTTTCGATGCTCTTTTTTTTACATTATTCTGGTTTAGTTGACTACGATATTCTAATTGAAGAACGTTAGATAGCTCATCAAAATTATATGTTGGCCCTCCATTTGAAGTTACTGGCAGAACAAATAATGTAAGAAATAACAGTCGCGTTAATTGTTTCTGCACTCGTTCTCCTCTTGTTAATAGCGCTATCAGTGACTTTATTATAGACTATCACCAGTCATTATAAAATTGCTGCGCAGTACGCCCACTTCGACTGCCTCTCTGTCGTGCAAACCGATCAGCCAGCACATGAAATTCCTTTAAATCATCAATTACCACATCACTAAACAGCATATCAACAATAGCAAAGTATTCATCTTGTGTGATGGGATAGAAAGATAATGCCAAGCCAAAACGATCTGAAAGTGACATTTTTTCTTCTGTCGTATCGCTGTGATGAATTTCACCATTTACAACCTCTGCTTGTAAATTGTCATTCATCTTTTCGGGTATAAGATGACGGCGGTTTGAGGT
>JAZGFW010000039.1:0-7402 GCA_036479895.1 Cocleimonas sp.
TTTCAGCTAGCCCTGCAATTTTAGTCGAGCCAAAATCAATAATTTTGAGCGTATTAGATTCATCCAACAGGATATTGTCAGGCTTTAAATCTTGGTGAATCATTTCCAAACGATGCATGCCCCTTAAGCCTCGCGCAATTTGGTCAATAGTGCCTCGTACATGGGTAATCGCCGGCTTAGGGTTATCCGCCATCCATTGCTTAAGACTTTGGCCTTGCACATATTCAACAACTGTATACAAAAAACTACGTTTTCGGTCTGACCCACACACTTTAATTAAGTGGGGTGATGATAGCCGTTTGGCAACCCATTCTTCATGTAAAAATAAATCAATATAGGAAGGATCATCCTCAAAATTAACCGAAGGTGTTTTAATAACTACTTTGCGGCGCTTTCCTTTGGCCTTTTCTGAAGAGCCCTCAGTAAGTAAAGAGCCCTCAGCTTTTAAGCAGCCTTCAGCTTGTAAAGAGCCTTCAGCAAGCAAAGAACCCTCAGCTTGTAAAATATCTTCTGCTAAATAGACCTGTGAGCGCGATGTAGCATTTAGTTCACGTACTATTCTATACCCATCAAGAATATTCCCCGCACTTAAATCAGGTGGAAAAGGAAGCTGAGTTAATTGCTCATAAAACTCAGCTTTATCCGCCTCAGGTAAGTATTTAACCAGTAATACCTGCGCACTGATATTATCGTCAGATTCGTTGGTTGATGCGGCATTGATGATTTCATCTGTAATCGTTTGCGGCGTATTACGGTGCGTTTTTATAATTTCATGAAGTTCTCTATCACTAACAAAATCATGCACACCATCTGTCGTTAACAGATAAATATCGTCTTCTTGAAGTGTTGTAGAACGGTAATCAATTTCGAGATGTGTATCAATACCAATGGCGCGGCTCAAATAATCTCGGTCATTCGAAATCCAAACACGGTGATCGCGAGTCAGTTGTACTAAATCAGAGCCGCGTAAACGATAAATACGGCTATCACCTACATGAAAAAGGTGTGCCGTTTGTGACTTTAAAATAATACCGCTAAAAGTCGTGACCATACCTTTAGCAGTACCGTATTTTTCTTGCCCTTGACTATAAAGCCAAGTATTTAATGCAGTGAGGATTTTGGTAGCTGCTTGCTTAACTGTCCAAGATTCTGGCGTGCCGTAGTAATCATCAATAAACTGACGCACACATACCTGACTGGCTTCTTTGCCACCATCGCTACCACTCATACCATCCGCAATCGCTACGGTAATCCCTTTATTTTCTAACTGGATCGCATCATCTGTTTCTTTTGAGGGAATGTGAAAACCGAGGTAATCTTCATTCTCTGGCTTGATGCCTGCGGTGGATGTTTGGCCGATTGTAACGGAAAGATTTTTAGACATTTATAGTGAGTCAGCTTTCTTAAAAGGATTAATAATGGTAACACCACCAATTTTTTGTCCGTCTTGCATATCTTCTGAATACAAAATGGCACAAGCTGTTTTTTGCGCCATTGTTACAATCAATGCATCCCAAAAAGAAAAAGCATGTAAACGATGCGTTTCGATAGCTCTTACAATGTCTTGATGTTGAATACTCGCAATTTCTAAATGAGAGAGTAACTCGACTTTTCTTTGGGCTTTATCAGCAGGTACTTTTAGTTTTCGCGTAACCGCAGAAAAATATTCTTGTAGTACCTGTGTCGAGATAACCGCGTTCCCATTATTCCAGCCTGACTCTAGCAAGCTCACGGCTATTTTTTGTTTTCCTGTCTCATCAGCATCATCGGTATAAATAAGAATATTAGTATCAATAAAGCTACGTTCTTTCATGAAGCTCATCTCGATCAAATTTCCAACCTGCTGAGTGACCTTGCCCCGACAAGCCAACAAATTCCTCAAGATCACCTGTTGATTGTTGCTGTTTTGTTAGTAACTCTAAGTGATCTCTAATAAGCTGATTTAAGCTAGTCCCCATATCATTGGCGACTTTACGCGCTTCCTTAGCGGTTTCTTCATTAATTGAAAGTGTTATGTTCATAATATAATCCGTGTACACATAATAAGTGCATACTAGCAGTATTTACAAATAAACACAAAGTAGGATAATTTACACCTTGATTGATTTGTACCGCCAGAGCAATGTAAATAGCGTAACTTGTTGTAGCGCTAATCAACCCAGAGTTTTCACAACAAAATCCACAAGAGGTAAGCGTTTAAAAAATGCAGACAGAGTGTCTGGTAATTTACCATTTGTAACAGCGGGTGAAGCTGATGAAGGAGTTTCTGCATTTATTAGAAATAATGTAACTATTTTTTCAGAAAACACAACAACCATTGATATGTTTGGTTCTGCAAAATACAGGAATTACAAATATGGGGGAGATGACCATATTGCTGTTGTACATACTGAAAACTTGGGAAAACCAGCATCAATTTTTGTAACTACTGCAATTCATAAATCATCTTATAATGGTCAATTTAATTATGGCAGAAATTTTTATGCAAAAGATGCTGATGTATTAAGTATTTCGCTACCCGTAAAACAACAAGAACCTGATTATGCCACAATGGAAGCACTTATCTCTGCGATTCAAAAACTGGTGATAAAAGATGTTGCTTTGCATGTTGACAGAAAAAAATTGGCAACTGGTTCTGAGAAGAATTTTGCCTAAAGTGCCGATCAAAACAAGAAAGGACTAACTAAAACACTACGATTGTGACTGTTGTGCGTTTATATTTTGCATCAGAACAAGGCACTTTTGCACGGAGAATGGGAGCATATAATAATATGTGACCATTCGAGTACAAAAGTAACGCAGTGCTGAGGTAAAAGATGATTGCACAACAGTTACAATCTATTTTACGTCTATCATTTGTACGGTGCCATCGGGTAATGTCTCTGTGATCTGTCCTTTCGGCTCTTCCAAAAAGAATAAGATCAAACCAAAGACTGCTGCCGAAACACCCCCGATAAACAAAAAGAATTGATCGTAGCTAATTAATGAGTTTACCGTCAAAAAAAGTACCGCACCCACATTACCAAATGCGCCCGTCATACCTGCTATCTGACCTGTCATTCGTCGTTGTATTAATGGAACCATCGCATAAACTGCGCCTGAACCCGCTTTTGAAAAGATGCCACCTACGATAGTCATGCCGACTACCATCCATATTGGCCAACTTTTATCAACCATACCTAAAATGAGAAAGCTCGCGGTAATCCCTGCGAAGGCAATAATCAAAGTACGCTTACGTCCAATTACATCACTTATCCAGCCACCACCCGGGCGCGCAAATAAGTTAATAAAGGGATAAACTCCTGCTAATAATGCTGCGCTCACTTTTGGAATATCGAACCATTCAACATAAAATAATGCGAGTACGGAAACCACCGCTAGTTCAGTGCCGAACGTTACAAAGTATGCCCAATTTAATATAGCGACTTGCTTGAATTTATAGCGTTGCATGGCAGGCACGGCTTCTTTTAATACATGTGCATTTACGTGCCAAATTTTCCAGAGTTGAACCGCATAAATAAGTGCTAAAGCAAGATAAATAATTAGAGCAGTAGGTGCGCTTATCAAACCCATGTTGAGGGGTGATAATTTCCACGTCAACAGCGCCAATGCTAAAAACAAAGGAATATTCATCAGCATATAAAGAAACAAATCACCTTTGCTAGTGATTTCCATCGCCCCTGATTTAGCGGGTTTAAAATAAGTTGAGCCTCTGGGTGTATTACGTGCAACGGTATAATAAAACGCACCATAAGCAATCGCCGCGATGCTAGCAAAAGTGATTGCATAACGCCAACCATCATCGCCGCCCATTGCTGCTGCAATAAAGGGTAAACTCACAGCTGCACCTGCCGAGCCAAAATTACCCCAGCCACCATAAATACCTTGGGCTAATCCCGTTTGCTTGGCAGGAAACCACTCGCCAATCATGCGGATACCCACAACAAATCCAGCGCCAATAAAGCCCGATAAAAAACGCAAAATAGCCAAGCTTTCGTAACTACTAGCCCAAGCAAAAGCAATACTAATCAAACCACCAAGCACCAAAATAGCGCTAAATAAAATACGCGGTCCAAATTTATCAACCAACATTCCAACAATAATGCGCGAAGGTATCGTCATCGCCACATTAAGAATCAGCAATACTTTTGCTTGCTGGTCTGTGAGTGCTAAGGCTTCTTTGATGAATGGCATCAACGGCCCTAGCCCCAGCCAGACAACGAATGTCATAAAGAATGCGAACCATGTAATGTGCAAAGTCCGAATATTCGCTTGACCTAATGCGAAAAGGTTAAATTTATTTGATTGTGGTGACACGAGTTTTTTTAGCTCCATGTGAGTTAACTTGTTGTTAAACCATGAACAGCAATTAGTGTGCCAGTTTGCTATTTATCGCAAGAGACTGTTTAAAAATGATTATCGAGATAAGAATGCGTTTCTTATTAATCACTCATTTTTTGGAAGAATATTATGAAACCTGATTTCACCATTTTACGCCGAGTTGTCTTATTTGACGGCACTTCTTTACTACTCCTACTCTTCAGTGCATGCCTTTAAAATATTATATGGGTATACCTGAAGCGATAAAAAATGATTAGAATGGCACAGGTATTTTGCTTTAAGCTTTATTGTAATCTTGTTGTCACATGCAACAAAAAGAGAGTTAGGGTTACTAAAAACTATCGCTGGGTTCCTTGCTTCGTTTATTCCGTTTGTTACCTTTATTACCTTTGTTTCAAAGCTAAATCACTAAACTAGCCTAGTTTCTTCTGCCAAAACATCGCCTTGCCCATTTTTGGGTCAAGTTCATATCCATCAAATCCGAATTTTAGATAAGCTGATTTTGCTGGCTCGTTACCTTCTAAGACTTCAAGCGTCACTTTGCAACACTGCTTTTCTACAGCTAAATCTTCTGCCGCTTGCAATAGCTGTTTGGCAAGTCCTTTTCCACGATAACCCGCATCCACATAAACATCATGAACATTCATTAAAGGCTTACTCATAAAGGTTGAGAAGCCTTCGATGCAGTTGATTAATCCTGCTGGCTTATCACCGTCAAAGACAATAATTACCGTTACATCTGACCGTTTAAGAATCTCTTTTGCGAGATTAGCCTTAGTGAAGTCAGATAATTCTTCTCCACCACCCATTGGGTCTTGCGCATAAGAGTTTAAAAGGTATACCAATGCTTCTGCATGAATGGGGTTTGTTAAGTCTGTTCGAATAATATTCATATTAAAGGGCACTTCTATTAATTAGGCAACTCATCTGCGAGCTTTCAAGCCATCATATTCTAGGCGTGCCTCGAAGGGAATGCTTATAACCTTCACAAGAAATACAACAACGAAGATGATGGCTTGAAATCTCGCCCTATGGGGCTTAGCCAAAAACCCAGACTCTTCGTTGCAACTTCTTGACAGGTCTAGACATGGTTTCAAAGTTACGCCTTGATTCTGGATTTTTGGCGTTGCCAGATGAATTGCCTAATTAATAGAAGTGCCCTTATATAGTGTAACCCACTAAAGGAGTATCGAAAATGATGCATTTCTATATTAGAGCGCCCTTATATGGTGCGTATACCTTTACTAATTGCAATATTATTTGCCACCCCCCCTATTTTTTGACGCTCTGTACTTTTAGTAATTGTTTTTATTAGTATTTTTCTCTTTGGCACGCTCTTTGCAGTGATGAACAGTATACCTTTTAAGTAACAGGATTTAAGCATGACCCAGAATTCAAAACAGAACCTAGTTTTAATCGGCAACGGCATGGCAGGAATGCGCACCGTAGAAGAATTACTAAAGCTTGAACCCGAAAAATACAATATTACGGTATTTGGAGATGAGCCTTACGGTAACTATAATCGCATCATGCTTTCGCCAGTACTTGCTAATGAAAAAACGCTTGAAGAAGTCATGTTAAATGACGACGCTTGGTACAAAGATAATGACATCACCTTTGAGAAAGGCAAAAAAGTAACAGAGATTCATCGTACTAAAAAAGAAGTTACCGCAGAAGACGGTACGGTTCTTCCTTATGACAAACTTTTAATTGCCACAGGCTCGACCTCTTTCATGTTGCCACTTCCTGGCGCAGACAAATACGGCGTAATCGGTTTTCGTGATGTAAAAGATGTCGACACTATGATCGAGGCAGCTGAGCATTATAAAAAAGCCGTTGTTATTGGTGGTGGTTTATTAGGACTTGAAGCAGCTAACGGCTTAATGAAGCAAGGCATGGAAGTAACCGTGGTGCATATCATGGATACGTTAATGGAGCGTCAATTAGATGAGCCTGCTGCTAAGATGCTACAAAAGTCTTTAGAAGAACAAGGCATGAATTTCTTAATGGATCATCAAACCGAAGAGATTTTGGGTGATGAGCGTGTAACAGGTCTTAAATTTACCGACGGCACACAAATCGATGCTGATTTATTAGTCATGGCAGTCGGCATCAAGCCAAATTTTGAACTCGCGCAATCAGCGGGCTTACATTGTGAGCGTGGTATTGTGGTAAGTGATACGATGCAAACATTTGACCCCAATATTTATTCAGTTGGCGAATGTGTGCAGCATCGTGGCGCAACCTATGGTTTGGTTGCTCCTTTATTTGAGCAAGCTAAAGTTGCCGCCAATCATTTGGCAGAACTCGGCTACGCACGTTATGAAGGCACGGTGACTTCTACCATGCTAAAAGTTACAGGCATTGATTTATTCTCTGCTGGTGACTTCCACGGTGATGATGATACCGATGAATTACTGTTCCATGATGCTTCTTCTGGCACCTATAAAAAACTCATTGTACGTGATGATGTAATTGTGGGTGCTTGTCTTTACGGCGACACAATCGACGGCACTTGGTACTTCCAAATGATGAAGGATGGGACCAAAATTACCGACTTCCGTAGCACCATATTATTTGGTCAAGCACATTTGGGTGATGCAGGTCATGGTGATGAAACACGCGTTGCAGCAATGTCTGACAATGCAGAAATATGTGGCTGTAACGGCATTACCAAATGCGAAATTATCGATACTATTGTTGAGAAAAAATTATTCACTTTAGATGATGTTCGTACGCACACAAAGGCATCCGCTTCGTGTGGATCATGTACGGGTTTAGTTGAATCATTATTGGCGCACACATTAGGTGGTGATTATTCATCAGCGCCAAGCAAAAAACCACTGTGTGGCTGTACCGAATTAACGCATGACGAAGTGCGTGCAGGCATTCGCAAACACACACTAAAAAATCACGAAGAAGTTCGTCAAACATTGGCTTGGAAAACAGATGACGGTTGTGCAGTTTGTCGTCAAGCAACTAACTATTACTTATTGTGCGAATACCCAGAATACAACGACCCTGAATCACGCTTCATTAATGAGCGCGCCCACGGTAACAT
>JAZGFW010000040.1:0-6081 GCA_036479895.1 Cocleimonas sp.
AGGTGGTCTGTTTTTAATTAATGCCGTACAGATGATTGAAGCGCCGGAGAAAATGGTTAAAGAAAGAAGTGCTGTTTGGGAGAGCCACTGGGCTTCTACGACTTGGTTTGTTGATTGATAAATCACACGCATATTTTAACATGCTAGTTCCTTGTGATTTTTGATTTAGAGATAACAGTCTAGCGCTAGTGTTGTTCTAAAACAAAATCCCCTGCTTTTTCGCATAACGAATCAAGCCTGACATGGAATGCGTATCTAATTTACGATAGATATTACCACGGTGGCATTCAACTGTGCGTACGCTGATGGAGAGCTTTTCGGATATTTTTTTATTATTCAAACCATCGAGCAATTCGACCAATATTGTTTTTTCACGTTTGGTTAAGTCAGTGGCTGACTTGTCTTTATTGCTCAAAACCTCGGTTGCGCTGGAGCAAAAATGTTGTTCACCGTTGTAAATAGCGCGTACTGCTTCTATCATCTCATTGGCAGGTTGATCTTTTAAAATATAACCTTTTGCACCTGAGTCGAGAGCATTTTTCATATACTCTCGGTTGTCATGCATGGTTAAAATTAGCACCTTAATATTAGGATGACTTTTTGATAATAAGCGTGTGGCTTCCAACCCGTTTATGTACGGCATACTTATATCTGCAATAACTATGTCTGGCTTTAGTGCATCCGCTTTTGTGAGTAGCTCTTTTCCATCATTAGCCACCCCAATGATATTAATATCTTCGACTTCTTCAAAGCGGGTGCGAATGCCGTCCTGCACGAGTGGGTGGTCGTCAGCTAGTAGTACGGTAATAGGTTGTTGGTGCGATTCTAATTCAGTCATAACGGAATATTTACTACTACGGTTGTACCTTTATCAGGGGATGAATTTACGCTCATATTTCCCTCAAGTAACTCAGCGCGATCTTGCATATTACGTAAACCTAAACCTCGGTCTGGGTTGGTAATATCCAGTGTAGCTTTATCAAAACCTAGTCCATCATTACTGATGTTGAGTGAAACTAATTTGCGTCTTTTTTCTATTTTAAGAATAACATTTTTGGCAGAAAGGGCGTGTTTTTCGATGTTGCTCATGGCCTCTTGAATAATGCGGTAGAAGGCAGTTTCAATGTCTTGCGGTAGGCGTTTATTTTGGCAGTTGTTATCTATATTTACGCGTATTGAAGTGCGTTCAGAGAAGTCATTGATAAGGCTTTCAATAGCGGCATTGAGCCCTAAATCATCCAGTAAGGTAGGGCGCAAGTCACGTGAAATACGCCGTACTTCTTGCATGCTATCGCTTAATATATCGCTCGCATCACCAATGACTTGAATGGTATTTTGTGTGTTGTCATCTTGTCTTTGTTTAAATAGTTTGTTTTTTGCCATATCCAGTTTATAACTAACAGAGACCAGTAATTGATTGATGCCATCGTGCAATTCGCGTGAAACACGTTTACGTTCATCTTCTTGGAAGTTAACTGTTTTATGAGTGAGATCAAGCATTTTTTGTGTTGCCAGTTTACTTTCAGATAGATTGATTAAAAAACCTGTAAGTGCGGTTAATAGCGTTGCTGCTATAGCAATCAGTGAGGTGAGTAACAAAGTATTACTTGTAGTATTTTGGGCTTTAGATTTTATGCCCTCAACACCTTCTTGAATATCGTCAATATATAAGCCCGTACCAATCATCCATTGCCATTTATCTAAACCGATGGAGTAGCCAAGCTTTTCAATTGATTTTCCTCCAGAGGGTTTGTCCCATAAATAACGGGTGTAGCCTCCTCCATTTTTAGCTTGATTTATGAGCTCACGAATGAGGTATTTACCGTTGTCATCTTGAAAATCAAAAAGATTTTTTCCTTCGAGTTGAGGCTTACGAGGATGGACAATATTGACACCTTCGTAGTTATAAACAAAAAAGTAACCGTCTTTACCAAATTCCATATTTTTTAGGGTGTTGTAAGCTTCTTGTTTCGCGTGTTTGCTGTCAACACTTGGGTTTTCGTAGACGTTTTTAACCGCCGAATAAGCGAGTCCAAGATAATTTTTTAGCTCCTCTTTTTTTGATGCTAGCAATTCAGACTCAAAAGCCATTGCTTGAATTGCTGCAAGTTGTTTAGTTTGTTTAATAGTAAATAAGGAGATAGCGCTAATGGCAATAATCAGCGGAATAAGGGTTAATAAACTGATTTTAGTTTTGTAGGGTAGAGATGAAAAAAATGCCATGGCCAAGAATAACGATTCATATATGAAAATACCAGAATTGTTAATGATTGCTTTTATAAGAGGTATTGCATTGAGTAGTCTATTCTGAAGTATCTATTAGCTGCTCTTATCAGGATGATAATGCCTTGGGTCTGGTTGAGCTGTTATAAAAAATTAAGGAGATTATGGTATTGGCATTTAAAATTAAGGACTAAGTAGTTATGTTAAAAGGACTTATCTTAATGTTACCGTTAGGTTTATTAAATCTGCTTTTTATGGCGTCTGCTAATGCCTGTGATGATAGATCTTGCGAAACCGCTTATCTTATCGAAACTAAACAACACATTAGCAATCATGCTCGACGAGGTTTGAGTTCAATGCAGGAACGTCATGCTTATTCAGAAAATAGAGAAAGAAAAGCCTATGCCTTATACGTTCATTACTTTTTGATGAAATACGGTGACCCAACGGATACAAATTCAAAATACTTTATGAAAGAAAAAGGCCTGAAAAATAAAGAGGTTGAGAAAGAAATAGCGGTCATAAAAAAGCCACACTCAGAAACTTAAAGTATGGCTTAAATAAAGACCATGCAGAAATTAAGGTAGTTCAGATAACTCATCAGCGCCTTCTTTCTCAGGCGGTAGTAATGCCTCACGAGTTACACCCATCATAATCAATGAGCTACTGGCTACATAGATAGAAGAATAAGTTCCAACGATCACTCCGATAATCATTGCCATTGAGAAGCCATGAATGATTTCTCCACCCAAAAAGAATAAGGCAAGTAATACGAGCAAGGTTGTTAGTGATGTAACAATGGTACGTGATAAGGTTTGATTAATGGATATATTGATAGATTCTTCGGAGCTTGCTTTACGTAATTGTAAATAGTTCTCACGAATACGATCGAAAACAACGATAGTATCATTGAGAGAATAACCAATAATTGCCAGAACTGCGGCCAAGATGGTTAAATCGAATTCAATTCTAAAGATTGAAAAAAGTCCAATAGTGATTATAACATCATGTAAAAGGGCAATTATTGCGCCGACTGAGAAGCGAAATTCAAATCGTAACGTGACATAAATAAGTATGCCTGCCAGCGCTAGCAACATCGCTACGCCACCGTCATCGCGTAATTCATCACCAATTTGAGGGCCTACAAATTCAACACGGCGTAGAGTGATATTAGGGTTGCTTGTTTTTAAAATAGTGTAAATTTCATCGCCAATTTTAGCCTTATCATTGTTGACAATTTTTTCACCTTTTTCTTCTTTAGGAGGTGTTACTCGGATAAGTACGTCTTTTGCTGTGCCAAAATGTTGGACTTGAACATCGTAGTTAGCATCAGCTAAGGCTTTTCGGATAGGCTCAACTTCTGTTGCTTCGGGATAGCCAATTTCAATCACTGTGCCGCCTGTAAAATCGACGCCCATATTTAAACCGTTAACAATTAAAGAACCAATCGAAGCAATTATCAAAAAAGCGGATAAAATCATTGCAGGTTTGCGAACGCCTACAAAGTTAATGAGTTTGTCAGTTGTATTCATGTCTATCCCCTATATGCTCAATTTGTTGATTTTTTTGCCACCGTAAATCAAATTTATGATGGCGCGTGTGCCAAAAATAGCGGTGAACATGGAAGAAACGATACCGATTGCGAGTGTCGTTGCAAACCCTTGAATGGGCCCAGTACCCATACCGAAAAGTACGATAGCAGCGATTAATGTGGTGATGTTGGCATCAGCAATGGTAGAGAATGCTTTTTCATAACCTGAATGTATTGCAGCTTGTGGTGTCAAACCATTTTTAAGTTCTTCTTTTATTCTCTCGAAAATAAGCACATTAGCATCCACTGCCATACCAACCGTTAATACGATACCTGCAATCCCAGGCAATGTTAGTGTGGCCTGCATAATTGAAAGAATGGCAACGATGAGTACGAGGTTTAAAGTCAGTGCCATATTCGCAACCAATCCAAAAACACGGTAATAAATAGCCATAAAAATAAGCACTAAAATAAAGCCAATGATGACTGAGTTAAAACCTGCTTTGATATTGTCTGCACCTAGGCTTGGGCCAACGGTACGTTCTTCTACAATGTAAACGGGAGCAGCGAGCGCACCTGCGCGTAAATCCTCTGCAAGAAGATGTGCTTCTTGTGAGGAGTCTAGCCCGTTAATCATAAAGCGTTTACCCAGTTGCGACTGGATTTGAGCCACACTGATTACTTCTTTTTTGGTAACGCGTTTTTTGCTAATCGTGCCATCGTCTAGTTTTTTGGTGATGTACTTGTCTTCAATATAAACTACGGCCATTAATTTTTTGATATTAACGCCTGTAATCTTTGAGAAGCGTTTTGCACCTTGGGAGTCTAGAGCGATATTAACCGAAGGTTGCTGATTTTCATCAAAGCCTGCGGACGCCTGTGTTATTGAGTCTCCACTTAAAATAATCTTACGTTTTAATAAAATAGGTCTGCCATCACGTCTTTTAAACAGCTTAGAGCCTACTGGGATTTGCCCACTTTGCTGTGCTTGTAAAGGGTCGTTACCTTCATCTACCATACGAAACTCTAAGGTTGCCGTACCACTTAGCTTTTCTTTAACGGCGCTAGGGTCTTGTACGCCAGGGAGCTGAACCACAATACGCTCTAAGCCTTGCTGTTGAATAATCGGCTCAGTTAGGCCAGTGCTGTTTAGCTTGCGACGCAAAGTAATAATATTTTGCTGTAGGATAAAACGTTTGGCATTTTTTATATTCAGATCGGTTAAGGATGCTTTTAGCCCAAAACCTTTTTCTGATTTTATCTTAGTAAAATCAACGTCGTTACGGTATTCACGTTTTAAAAGTGATTGTGCTTTATTTCGTACCGTTTCATCTTTAAATAAAACAGATAGGCTATTCTCTGTTTTGATGTCTTTTTTAATGCCTAAGTAGCGTAGTTTATTTTCACGCAATAGGGTTCTGAATTCATCTTTATGACGCTCCAGTGCTTTTTTAGTAGCAACTGACATATCGACTTCCATCAAGAAGTGTACGCCACCACGTAAGTCTAATCCCAGATTCATGGGTTGCGCTTGCATCGAAGTTAGCCACTCAGGTGTCGTAGGCGCAAGATTTAGTGCGGTTTTGTATTGGCTGCCGAGTACTTTTCTGATGGTTTCTTGAGCTGCTAGTTGATTATCTGGCGTATCAAAATGGAATACTGCATTTAGGTTGTTCGTATCTGTATCAACCGATTTAGGGCTGAGCGAAGCTCCTGTTAACTGGTTTTTGATAGAATCGACTGTAGCCGCGTCAATTACCGCTGCTTTTTCTGCAGAAGTGACTTGTACAGCAGGCTCTGAGGGATAGAGGTTTGGTAAGGCGTAAATCAATGCAATCAACGTGACAGCTATGAGAAACACATATTTCCAGAGTGGATAACGGTTCATTATTATTAACCCAAATTTGTTTTCAATATTTATCTATTTTTATGATACGTTAGTTTATCTAAGCTAGCTGAAAGTGGGCTTAATGAAATGGAAATTTTTAAGACTTTTAAGGGGCTTGGATAACTAATGATTCTAGACGTTTTTAAATGCCTTTCATGGTTCCTTTTGGCATAATGGATGTAATGGCATGGCGCTGAATTTTGATGTTTGAGCTATCAGACACTTTTAATTCGACAAAATTATCACCTAGCTTTACCACTTTACCTAAAATCCCACCACTGGTAACAATTTCATCACCCTTACTTAATGCGCCTAACATTGTAGCGTGTTCTTTGGCTTTTTTAGACTGAGGGCGAATAATCATGAAGTACATGATGCCGAAGAAAAGAGCGATCATGAAAATAAGTTGTAAACCACCGCCTTGTGGGGCTGCTTCGCC
>JAZGFW010000041.1:0-15887 GCA_036479895.1 Cocleimonas sp.
ACCTATTCGGGTGATTCTGAAGTCCGTACCTTACCGGGTATTGCGCTTGATGGTGATCCGCGTTTTCCTTTCTATCAGATCAGTGATGATATTGAAGCTGTTACACAGGGCGAGGGCGCAAAAATAGATAATTATTTGCAAATGAAAACCGTACCGAGTGAAGTGGTGCGCGGTAAAATTTTAATAGATTCTCCAGGCTTTGATGCGGATGAACAACGTAAAGCAACCTTAAAAATCACCGACCATATTATTGATCTGTCTGATTTGGTGTTGGTTTTGTTTGATGCACGACACCCTGAACCGGGTGCCATGCAAGATACGCTTAAACATTTGGTAGAAGGCTCACAACGCCGTAACGACAGCAGTAAGTTTTTATTTATTTTGAATCAAATTGACTCTTCGGCGAAAGACGACAATATGGAAGATATTGTGGGCGCATGGCAAAAATCGTTGGTACAAAGTGGGCTTAATACAGGGCGTTTTTATGTGATCTTTAATAATGATTTGGCCACACCCGTAGAGAACAAAGCAGTTTGGGAGCGCTATCAATCAAAGTCAGATACTGACTATGCTGAAATTACCAAGCGAATGGAAGATATTAACATTGAGCGTGTTTATCGTATTATTGGTAGTATGGAATCACTCAGTAATCAAGTAGAGCAACAAGCTGTACCACAAATTCAAATGGCAATGAAAAGCTGGAAGAAACGCGTCATTATTACCGACTTGGTTGTCTTTATTCCTCTTGTATTAGGATTGGGCGCTTTAAGTGTTATGGCGGGGTATTGGCAAGGATTTACTTTTAACCCACCGTGGTTGTCTTCACTACAGAACACAAAATTAGGGTTACCTATAGCATTGGGCGCTATTGCTTTGCTCGCTTATTTATTACATCTTTTCATTCGTAGTAGTTTGGTAAACGGTGTTGCAAAGAAACTCAGCACAGATGAACCCTATGGAAATATTGCTGCAGCCTTTAGAAAAAATACTCGCTGGTGGCGCAGTATATTTAGACGTAACCCTGTAGGTTGGGGAAATAGCACGCGCAAAAGACTGGATGGCATCCGTAATGATATTGATCAATTTGTACAATCATTAAATGATCGCTATACAAGCCCTTCTGGCGAAAAAGAAGATTAAATTTAAAGAGTTACTTTTAACGATGATAACAAAGATGACAAAATCAGAAAGCTTATTTGAACAAGCACAAAAGACAATTCCTGGTGGTGTTAATTCACCCGTTCGCGCCTTTAGAAGTGTAGGTGGTACACCACCTTTTATAGAGCGTGCAGAAGGTGCGTATCTATACGATGTTGATGGAAACCGTTATATTGATTACGTAGGTTCATGGGGGCCAATGATAGCCGGTCATGCGAATCAAGAAGTCATAGATGTTGTAAAGGAGGCGGCAGAGAAAGGGCTTAGTTATGGTGCGCCGACTGAAGTTGAAGTTACCATGTCACAAAAAATCTGTGAACTCATGCCCTCCATAGAAATGGTGCGTATGGTTAGTTCAGGTACGGAAGCAACAATGTCAGCGATTCGTCTGGCACGTGGTTTTACAGGACGTGATGATATTGTAAAATTTGAAGGCGGCTACCATGGTCATGGTGACTCACTTTTAGTAAAAGCGGGTTCGGGTATGTTGACCTTTGGCGAGCCTAGTTCGCCGGGTGTACCTGCCGATTTAGCCAAGCATACTTTAACGCTAGACTATAATAACCCCCAGCAAGTACGCGATTTGTTGGCCAAAAGTGGCGATAAAATTGCCTGTATTATCGTTGAGCCAGTATCGGGTAATATGAATTGCATACCGCCCACAGAGGGGTTCTTAGAAACCCTGCGTGAAGTTTGTGACAAGTCAGGTGCATTATTAATTTTTGATGAAGTCATGACAGGCTTTCGTGTGGCATTAGGCGGCGCGCAGTCGGTTTACAATATAAAGCCTGATTTAACCACCTTGGGTAAAATTATCGGTGCAGGTATGCCCGCTGCAGCTTTTGGTGGTCGAAAAGATATTATGCAAAAGCTTTCACCGCTGGGGCCTGTTTATCAAGCAGGAACCTTATCGGGAAATCCGCTAGCAATGACGGCTGGTTTGAAAATGCTAGAGATCATCGCTCGCGAAGGTTTTTATACAGATCTCGCTGCTAAAACTGAACTACTTGTGTCGGGGATGTTAAGTCGTGCTAAAGCAGAGGGTGTAGCAATGACGAGTAACCAAGTGGGTGGTATGTTTGGCTTATTCTTTAGCGAAGAACAAAAAATTGAAAACTTTGAGCAAGTTTCTGCTTGTGATATTGATGCCTTTAATGCGTTTTTTCATAGTATGTTGGGGTCAGGGATTAATCTGGCACCATCAGCATACGAAGCAGGATTTCTTTCTAGTGCACATACCGAAAAAGATATTAACAATACGCTTGATGCTGCTACAAAAGCATTTGCAAGTCTTGTGCCTGCTTAATCAAACTCCTTAGCTTGATAAATATTCACCTATTATCCGGAACTTTATGTGGAATTAGCACTCTAACCGTAAGAGTGCTAAAATAGGCACAACTTATCTACACGTTACAACAGGAGATGATATGACACATACATTAACTTTACCTGATACTACAATGCCCGTATTGGCTGGAAGTATTGAAAACTACATGCAATCTGTCAGTGAGATTTCTGTACTTAAAAAGTCAGAAGAGCAAGCACTAGCAGTTAAGCTTCGTGAAAACGATGATTTAGAAGCGGCTCGCCAACTTATTATGCATAACTTACGTTTTGTTATTAAAGTTGCGCGCGGTTACAGCGGTTATGGTTTGCCACTAGCTGACTTAGTACAAGAAGGTAATGTAGGCTTAATGAAAGCGGTTAAGCGTTTTGACCCTGCTGTTAATGTGCGTCTTGTTTCTTTTGCGGTTCATTGGATTCGTGCAGAAATTCATGAGTTTATTCTTAAAAACTGGAAAATCGTAAAAGTAGCAACAACCAAAGCACAACGTAAGCTTTTCTTTAATCTACGAAGTAAAAAGAAAAGATTAGCGTGGATGAATCAAGCAGAAGTAAATGATATAGCGACTGATCTAGGTGTTACCAACAAAGATGTCATGGAGATGGAAAAGCGTATGTCAGGTCAAGACATCGGTTTTGATTTATCACCGGGTCAAGAAGACGATGAAAGTGCTTATCACCCTAGCCAATACTTACAATCTGATGTGGTTGACCCCTCTGAAGCGGCAGAAACGGCAGACTGGGATAATCATACCCAGACGTTATTTAAAAGTGCCTTATCGACTTTGGATGAAAGAAGTAAGGATATTATTGCGAGTCGTTGGTTAGTTGATAAAAAGGCAACCTTACAGGACTTGGCTACAAAGTATGCTGTTTCAGCTGAGCGTATCCGTCAAATTGAAAATAATGCGATTAATAAGTTAAAGGCAACTATTTCTGTATAAAAATCTTAGAGTAACTCAGATGATGAGTACAAATGGCTAAAATATTCTTGTTTTTATATCATTTTTCTTTCGCCGCTGAGTTACGCTAAGGTCTCTATAAATATAGGTAGTATCTTGTAACAAAAA
This sequence comes from Cocleimonas sp., assembly GCA_036479895.1. GTDB lineage: Bacteria > Pseudomonadota > Gammaproteobacteria > Thiotrichales > Thiotrichaceae > Cocleimonas. The sequence goes on from JAZGFW010000041.1 coordinate 3,573, forward strand.
AAAGCCACGTTTTCGTGGCTTTTTTTATGTCAGTTCCTTGCAATTCTGGTCTTGAAGTACCACTATCCCAAGCATGAATGTAAAGATCACAGAACCCCAAACCTTTGAGTCAGCAATGAGCCAGTTAGAGGACTTAGTTGTAAAAATAGAAGCGGGTAATCTTTCCCTAGAAGACTCTCTGAAAGAATTTGAAAAAGGCATTGGTTTAAGCCTAGTGTGCCAAAAAGCGCTTGTTGATGCTGAGCAAAGAGTAAAAATACTTTCAAGTGACGGTAATGCTGAAGATGAGTTTATCATCGAATCCAGTCATGCTTGAAAAGCAAAGTATTTACCAACAACGGGTTGAAAAAGCATTAGAAACAGTGCTTCCAGCGGCGACTAGTGAACCTCAAAGCTTACATGAAGCTGTGCGCTACTCCGTGCTTGGAGGCGGTAAACGGGTTCGCCCACTACTTGTGTATGCAACAGGCGAAGCGCTAGGTTTATCGTTACATTTGTTGGATATGCCAGCACTGTCGATAGAGCTAATGCATGCATATTCTCTTGTTCATGATGACTTGCCCAGCATGGATGATGATGATTTACGACGAGGTAAAAAAACTACACACATTGCATTTGATGAGGCGACAGCAGTATTAGCAGGCGATGCCTTGCAAACCCTATCTTTTGATATTTTATCTCGTCCTTTGCAGGGAATCTCCTCAACAAATCATTTGAAAATGCTCAATGTTTTAGCTAGTGCTTCGGGTTTATCGGGTATGGTTAAAGGGCAAGCCATCGATCTTTCCGCAGTGGGAAAAACATTGACGGAGGCCCAATTAGAAGAAATGCACAGACATAAAACAGGGGCTTTGATTCGCGCTAGTGTGCTTATGGCGACTTATTGTTCCTCTGAGCCTGACAGTCAAGAAACTAGAGAAAAACGACTGGCATTACAAAACTATGCCAATGCTATTGGTTTGGCGTTTCAAGTGAGAGATGATATTTTAGATATTCAAAGTGATACTGAGACTTTAGGAAAGCAGCAAGGCGCTGATTTAGCCGCAGATAAACCGACTTATCCGTCTATTATTGGTATGACTGCATCGAAAGAAAAGCTTTTTCATTTGCATCAAAAGGCGGTTGATTCGGTAGAAGGATTTGGATATGAAGCCGATGCGCTTCGAGAGATAGCCGCTTTTATTGTTAAACGAATAGCTTAATGAGATTTTGGATATTAGAAATATATGCTGAATAAAATTAAAACACCTCATGATCTAAGAAATTTTGAAGTCGATGATTTACCAGAACTTTGTGAAGAAGTGCGTGAGTTTTTGCTTCAGTCCGTTTCAAATTCAGGTGGACACCTTGCTTCAGGGCTTGGCGCTTTAGAATTAACAGTAGCATTACACTATGTCTATGATACGCCAAATGATCGTTTAATTTGGGATGTTGGACATCAAGCTTATGTACATAAACTATTGACAGGTCGTCGTGAAGACCTGGGTGGCATAAAAAAGAAAGATGGTTTAAGTGGGTTTCCTAATCGTAAAGAAAGTGAGTACGATGCATTTGGTGTGGGTCATTCAAGCACTTCAATTAGTGCTGCTTTAGGCATGGCGCTAGCGGCTAAAAAACAAGGACTTGACCGACATGCAATTGCTGTTATTGGCGATGGTGCAATGACCGCAGGCATGGCGTATGAAGCACTTAATCATGCGGGTGATATTGATACTGAAATGCTGGTAGTTCTGAATGATAACGACATGTCGATTTCACCTAACGTAGGTGGTTTAAGTAAATACTTAGCACGTTTATTATCAGGTCACTTTTATTCAAGCATGCGGGAAAACAGTAAAAAATTGTTAGCTAATACGCCTGTAATGAAGCGTTTTGCGAGACGAGCAGAGGAGCATACCAAAGGTATGATTATGCCGTCAGCTACTTTGTTTGAGGAAATGGGTTTTGTTTATTACGGCCCTGTTGATGGGCATGATGTGATTGAACTGGTTAGAATGTTGGAGAATATTAAAAACATTAATGAGCCGAAGTTTTTACATGTGGTCACTCAAAAAGGTAACGGCTATGAACCTGCTGAAAAAGATCCTGTAGGGTATCATGCGGTTTCTGTCTTTGACTTAGAAGCAGGTGTAAAAAAGTCTACCCAGATTTCTAGTCCAACTTATACCCAAGTATTTGGTCAATGGTTGTGTGATATGGCAACGCTTGATAAAAAACTCATTGGTATTACTCCAGCCATGAGAGAAGGCTCTGGCTTGGTTGAATTTTCAAAAAAATTCCCTGATCGTTATTATGATGTTGCCATTGCAGAGCAGCATGCAGTAACACTTGCGGCAGGTATGGCTTGTGATGGTTTAAAGCCTGTTGTTGCTATTTATTCCACTTTTTTACAGCGTGCTTATGATCAATTAATTCATGATGTGGCATTACAAAATTTGCCCGTTGTCTTTGCGATTGATCGTGCTGGTTTGGTGGGCTCCGATGGGCCAACACATTCGGGTAACTATGATCTTTCATATTTGAGGTGCATTCCAAATATGATTGTAATGGCTCCAACGGATGAAAATGAATGTCGTCAAATGCTTTATACGGCCTATCAGCAGAATTGTCCTACAGCTGTTCGTTACCCTCGCGGTATAGGTACTGGTACTGAAGTACAAAAAGAAATGCAAGAATTAGAAATAGGTAAAGGTAAAATAGTTTATCAAAGTTCTCAAAATAAAAACAAAATAGCTATTCTACTTTTTGGTTCATTACTCAATGAGGCTTTATATGCGAGTAAAGAATTGAATGCGACTCTGGTTAATATGCGTTTTGTTAAACCACTCGATAAGAGCTTGATAAGAGAAATATCTCTTACGCATGATTTAATTGTGACCTTGGAAGATAACGCTATTCAAGGAGGTGCGGGAAGTGCTGTGAATGAATTTTCAAATGAGGAAGGACTTACAACACCGATAGTGAATTTGGGTATTCCTGATGATTACATTGAACATGCCAGTCGAGAACAACAACTAGAAGAAATTAGTTTGTCTGGGGCGGGCATTGTTAAGCAAATTACCTTTTATATCGATGCAAAACAAAATAGCAATCCCTCGGTGTCTGTTGCATAACGATTTTTTATTTGATCTGGGTGACTTGGGCATTAAAAAAGGAAGCTAGTTACCAACTGCTTCCTTTTTTAATTATATCTTGTACAAACCTTAGTCACTGTAATACGAATAATAACCATATCCATAGGCGTAACCATTTTTCTTGGGAACATAGCCATTAAAGATAAAACCTTTGGTTTCAATGCCTGTTTGCGCTAAGCGAGCAACCGCATGTTCAATTTCACGCATAGGATGTAATCCTGCATAGGCAACCATAAAGACAACGCCTGCGTGACTTCCTATGATTGCTGGGTCAGTTACAGCATGTATAGGTGGAGTATCAATAAGTATCAAATCATATTGATCTGACAAACTCTGGAGTAATTCTTCGAAATTACTGTGCATTAATAGCTCAGATGGGTTTGGGGGTGTTTGACCGCGGGTGATAACATCAAGGCTATGCTCGCCAATTGGGATAGTGTGAATGGCATCCTCAATGGTAACTTTTCCACTTATCATCTCGGACAAGCCGGGTGACATTTCAAGGTCTAAAACATTGTGTAAGTAGCCTTTGCGCATATCCGCATCAATTAGGAGTACACGTTGTTCTGCTGTAGCAAGTACGGCTGCAAAGTTTGAAGATATAAATGATTTACCCGTATTGGGAGAAGGGCCTGTAATCATTACAATATTATTTTTAGCTTCGAGCAATGCAAAGTGTAAGCTGGTACGAAGGCTGCGTAAACTTTCGATAGTTAGATCAGAAGAGTCCTCTAATGCAAGTAAGGACTTTTGTCTGCGGTTTTTATTACTTAAGCGGCTGGTAAGTGTGACGCTCGTGCTTAGTGGTATTGATGCATAAACAGGAATTCCTGTTTTTCGTTCAAGTACTTCAGGGTCTTCTACTGTATTGCGTAGCATTTTTCTTAGGAATACTAACCCTACCCCGAATATGCCTCCAAGAAGAGTACCTATAGCGATGATAAGTGATTTTTTAGGTTTGATGGCTTTATCGTGAGTTACTGCTGAATCAACAATATAGACATTACCGACACTACTTGCTTTTGCTATTTTAAACTCTTGAATATTATTGAGTACATCATTATAAATTGAGCTGGCAACCTTAAAGTCTCTTTCAAACTTCAGGAGATGTTGTTGTTTATTAGGAAGACGCTCAATTTTTGCAAGCGTTGCTTGCTTTCGTTTATTGAGCTGCCTTTCTTGTGAAACTATAGCTTGAATTGTAGGGTGATTATTAGTGTAGCGTTGTTTCAGCTCATCTTTTTTCAAAGATAGTTTTTGTAGCTCAGTGTCAAGAGATGAAACTACGTTTAACACAGCGCTTGTTTCCAAAGAGAGATCAGCCGTTTTGTTTTCTATTCTATATTGTTTTAAGCGTGCCTCGGCTTTTTCAAGGTATGACTTAACAGGTCCAACTTGCTCTTCCAGAAAGCCTAACGCATTACTTGCTTCCTCTGAGCTTCGAGATTTGTTTTGCTCTAGGTATGTTTGAGAAATATGATTGAGAATTTTGGAAATTATTTTTTTATCAGGTCCTTCAAGAACGAGCTGCATAATCCCTGTTTTTTTACCTTTTTCCCCAGCTATTAATTTCTTTTGCAGTGCCTCGATAGCTATAAGCTTGGACTTTTTTTCGATAATAAATTGAGTATCTGGTAGAGCCTTTAGTTCAGAAACGAATATTTTAATATCCCTATTTTTTGACATCGATGGACTGCCAACTTTTCCAGTGAGTAGCTGGTTTTCATCGGGATCAAGAATTGTAAAACTATTTTTTTCACCGGCTATTAAGGTTAGGGGCAAGTTACGAAGTTTTCGAGGGAGCTTTAGGCTTTCAACTCTGATTCTTTCATCGCCCCATGCAAATTTATGCGTGTAATTATCAAATTTACTCCATACTGAAGGTAGTTTGTCATAATTACCTGCGTTGCTGGCTCTAAAGAATTTTCGGTATACATTGCTTAATAGAGGGAATTTTCTAGGCTCTGTAACAATATCAAGTTTTAAAGTTTCAACAGCAAGCCCTAAAATTTTTCGAGAGCGAATTAACTCTAGTTCAGTGCCAACGGTTGCATCTTCTAGAGATAGTCCCGCAAGATCTTCTAATCCAGGCACGCCACTTTTCTTTTTTTCAACTTGTAACAAAGCGTCGGCTTGATAAATGGGAGGTTTGCCGTAGGCGTAGATAAAAGCTAGGGTAAAGAAGCTTAAAAGGAAAAATAAAATAGGCCACTTTCCTTGCCATATCGTATTTAACAATTGTGTTAGATTTACATCATCCTCTTCAGCTAGCTGAGGCGTATTCTTTTGTATTTGAGCCGTCATACGGATTATTGTCCATTTATTATTTGAGACTTTGGCATGAGAGTATGGCGAAATAAAAATTAGTGTAATTTTCCTTGTTTGTCATAAAAATCAGGTTAATAGCAGGGCTATTGAGCTGATTTTTAAGGGAGACAAGGAGAATTCAAGCTATTTTTATTCGTTATACTCTCGTGCCAAGGTCTCATTTTTTAAAGCTTGTTTTTCCAAGCGTCTAACCCAGCTTCTATCAATGTCATCGCATGAATGAAAGCCTTTTTATCTTTTTTATAAGGATCAGGTATTTCTTTATTATCGATCCACTTGCCTATTAAGTGTACTTTTCCGCGTGACTCGGGGTATTGCGAATGTAGTTTATCAACATGACGTTGTTCCATAGTCAGGATCAAATCAGATGATGAAACTAAAACCGTATTAATCTGTTGAGCACAATGATTGGTTAAGTCTATTCCCTTCTCAGTCATTAACTCTACTGAAAAGGGGTCTGCTGGCTTTCCAGCTAACGCCCCAAGGCCTGAAGAGAAAACAGTAAGCTGAGGATGCTGATCTTTTAGCATCACCTCAGCAATAGGGCTTCTGCAAATATTACCAATGCAGACGAGCATAATATTATTAAACATTGGCATGTTTTTACTTAACGACAGCTCTTGCGGCACCAGCACTGGTAAAGGTTGGGAGTAACTTGCTAATAACTCTGTTCCAACGAGTAACTGGTGTCGCGGTTACATAAACAACATCTCTTGGCTGGAGAGAAAACTGCTCAGCTAATGCCATTGCATGTACTGATGTCATCTGTAGCTGGTAAATTGTAGGACGTCTAGGGTTTTCTTGGCGAACAACAAATACACCCATAGGATTTGCAGTTTCTTCGTTAACACCTTTTGCAGTACTTAATGCTTCTGCAAGTGAAAGCCCAAAACGATCAATGGTTACATTGCCAGGGTTTAATACTTCACCCATAACAAAAACCTTTTTATAGGGATCAACCTTGTCAATATGAAGTGAGTCACCGCCACGTAGTACGTAGTTTTGAGAGTTATCACCTTTACGGAAGAGGGCTTCTAGATCAATAGGAATTGGCTTTCTCTTTTGAATCAATAAGGCTGAGTCAGCAGCGTCATTAGTTAAACCACCTGATTTAGTGATGATGTCTCTAATGGTAAGTGGAACGTCATTAATGGGGTAAGTTCCAGGGGTTTTAACTTGACCTGAAATAAAGGTTTTTTGACTTCTGTATGCAGCAACCGCAACACCAACCTGAGGTTTAGTAATAAACTTTGCAAGTTTTTTCTCTAAGTCAGCACGAACTTGCGCGGTAGTTCTTCCTGCTGCTTTAACTTTGCCTGCATAAGGGAAGAAAATTGTTCCGTCTGGGCCAATTTGGTGACCTGCAGAGGTTGCTGATCTAAATTCACCTGCTGGAATGGTAAGTTCAGGGTGATCCCATACAGTGATACTTAAAATATCTTGCGCAGCAAGAATGTACTTATACCCACCAATGCCTCTAGCACGTCCCTTTGGTGTAGCTCTCATTTTATTATTATGTCTATACCTTCCTTTTGTTTTACGTGCAACGTTGTAATCAATAGGCACTACTACAAAGTCTTTCCCCGGTACTGCTTTTACTAATCGAACAGGTTTACCAGTATCTAGTGTAGGCATTCCAGGAGGGTAAAGGCTTGAACACCCTGTCAGCAATGAAGTAGCCGTGATAAAAATTCCAAGAGAAAGCGATTTTATAGTCATAATACTTATATCAAGATAATTAGAAGTGGTCAGATTTTAAACTATTATTACATCTTTGCCAAAGTGAAAATTTCTAAACGGAGGGGTTATTCAGCATAAGCGGTGTTGTAGGTGGTATTTGCCAATATTTTTTTTTGTTTAAACAGGAAATTAGAATCAGGATTGCTTTAGCTTGCCAAAACTCTGGACAATAAGTGTAGTTGTGTTATAGTACTGGTGTAAATCACGTAATCTAAATGTGGTTATACTCTTATTACTTCATTAATAAATACTTCACAAACTAGAATATCTAGTTCTGTAAAATATTTAAGCTGATTCGAGCTCATACTATCAATATTTGTTAATCTAAGCCTGTGCTTCTGCTCATTGTATAATGAAGTATTATGAACTAATTATTAGTTATCACTCTAATTAAAAACTATCAACTAACCCACTTTATTTTCCTCCAATCCTATAAGTAGTCAACTATCCTTTATGAATCTTTCCGAACTTAAACAAAAATCGCCTAATGAAATAATCGCCATAGCTCAAGAAAAAGGCGTTGATGGTATGTCACGAGCCCGTAAGCAAGACGTTATTTTTGCAATATTAAAAGCAGCTGCTAAAGAAAAAGAAGATATTTACGGTGACGGGGTTTTAGAAATTTTACAAGATGGTTTTGGGTTTTTGCGCTCTAGTAACAGTAACTACATTGCAGGTGCTGATGATATTTATGTATCACCCAGTCAAATTCGCCGCTTTGGGTTAAGAACAGGCGATACAGTCGCGGGTAAAATTCGGACCCCAAAAGACAGTGAGCGCTACTTTGCTTTATTAAAAGTGGATACCATTAACTTTGAGCCACCAGAGAACGCACGCAATAAAATATTATTCGAGAATCTAACGCCGCTTCATCCTGATGAGCGTTTACGCATGGAGCGAGGTAATGGTAGTACCGAAGATATAACCGCACGTGTTATTGATATTGTTGCACCTATTGGTAAAGGCCAGCGTGGTTTGATTATTGCTCCGCCAAAAGCGGGTAAGACGATGATGTTACAAAACATAGCTCAAAGTATTGCAACTAGTCACCCTGATTCTCATTTAATTGTTTTGTTGATTGATGAGCGTCCAGAAGAAGTAACAGAAATGTCGCGTATGGTACGAGGAGAAGTAGTTTCATCAACGTTTGATGAACCTGCATCGCGCCATGTGCAGATTGCAGAAATGGTTATAGAAAAAGCCAAGCGTCTGGTTGAACATAAAAAAGACGTGATTATACTGCTTGACTCTATTACGCGATTGGCACGTGCATATAATACAGTTGTACCATCATCAGGCAAGGTACTAACAGGTGGTGTTGATGCCAATGCACTACATCGTCCTAAGCGCTTTTTCGGTGCGGCACGTAACTTAGAAGAAGGCGGTAGTTTAACTATTTTAGCAACCGCTCTAGTGGATACTGGCTCAAAGATGGATGAGGTTATCTACGAAGAATTTAAGGGAACAGGTAACTCTGAAGTACATCTTGATCGTAAGATTTCAGAAAAACGTGTATACCCTGCTATTAATGTCAACCGATCTGGTACACGTCGTGAAGAGTTGTTAGTGGATGAAGACGAGCTACAATCACTGTGGATTTTACGCAAATTCTTACACCCAATGGGTGAAGTTGAAGCCATGGAGTTCTTGTTTGATAAACTTCAGAAAACTAAAACGAATGAAGATTTTTTCAATTCAATGAAAGGCTAACCTGCATAAAGATTAATAAATCGTAAGTTAGATAAAGAGCCTCACAACTATCATATTGTGGGGCTTTTTTGTGTGTTAATATGACGAATAAATAATTCTTTAGGAGAAAGGGATGTCAGCAGAATTAGAACTACGTTGGCTGAAGACTGATCGTCTTCGGGGGGCAAATAAGCGCTTTGCTGAGTTTTGCAAAGAAGATATTCAAAAACAGTCAAAACAAGAAGGCTTTGACCTTGATGTTCATCAAGATGCTATAAAACAAGTACTACAAAAGCTTGATGACTCAATCTCAATTGAGGATATGTTCAATGCTGATTAACTCACTCCTTGCTGAAAATTTTCGTAAATACAATAAACTTGAAGTAACTGAAATACCTGAAAAAGGTGCAATAACCGTCTCAGGTGCTAATGAATCGGGTAAAACCAGTATTGGTGAAGCTATTTGTTTTGCCTTATTTGGTCGAACCTTTTCATTGGACAAAAAGAACTTAGCAAAGCTGGTAGGTTGGGGGAAGGATCTAGCTGAGGTAACGCTTGAGTTTACAGTTGAAAAAGAAAAAAAGTTTCGCTTATACCGTAGTGTTGATAGTAATGGCGTGATACAAGCGAAACTCACTAAAGTTTTACTAAGCGGAATGGATGATCCTAAAGTTATCGACAATATAGTTGTTGTCGATAAAGTTTTAAGTAAAGTCATCGGGTTTGATTATGATGCTTTTGCTAACTCCTTTTACTTAGTACAGCGCGAACTCACCACACCTGAACCACAGAGTGAAACCATTAAGAAAATGGCAGGGATTGGTGACTATGCCAGTTTTAGTAACGAATTATTAATTATTAATGATGAGAATGAAGAGAAAATAACTGAAGCAAAACCAAAAATTATAGCTACTCAAGCAAGTTTGGATGAAATAAATCTTGATGAAACGTGGCTTCCTGATTTGGTTGATGCAGATCAAACCCTAGACTCTGAACAACAACAGCGCCAAACCCTTCTTAATAGCTTGCATGAGAGTGAGCAAAACTACGCTGAAAAAAGTGTGTCTTACCATGGCGCGCGTAAAAAACGTGGTTTCTTTAGTTTTCTCTCATGGTTATTCTTCCCCGCAATGTTGGTTTCTTTGGGGGTTTGGGTAACGAATAAAGTTCGTCCCGAGTTACTAGAAAATCCATTGATTAATATATTTGGATTAGATGAACTTGCAACAAAGCAGGATCAAATTGGAACATGGTTATTGCCTGTTGCGGTTATTACAGGCTTAGGTTTTTTAATCAGCCTTTTGGTTAAAGGTAAATCAGCCACAACGATGCATGACCTAGATAATGAGGCAAAAGACTTCTCGAAAACATTACAAGAAGGGCATGGAACGGTAAGTACAGATATTGGAACTGTTTTGCCTGGGCGTGTCGTAGAGCTCATGCAAAATAATTCAAATACTAGTGTGGTGACTGAGGCGATGACAAGCAAAGTGGCAGAAAAAGCAGTAAAAGAAAAAGTCTCTAGCGAGAATACGAATACATCAGATATTATTACCAATGAGTTAAATGAAACCGCTGATGTGGATTCTGCTGGTCATGAGACAGTAGCAACATTATTAGCCATGCCACCTAGCGAACAGTTTAAAAATATAGAAACTCTTGCAGAAGGTACTGTCGGCTATAAGGCGAACCCTGAAGACATTAATGCAGCAGTAGGTCGCTTATCCGATACATTTAATAAACAAAAAGATGAAATCAAACAACTGTCGAGCAATTTAAGTGGTGATATCGCAAAAGAGAAAACGCGCTCAGATACCGCAGGAAAGCTTCGTTCATCGATTAAAATATTGACGGGTGTAGTAGATTCTTGTGGGCGCATTATCAAAGTCAATAATACTTCAATTGGCCTAATGCAACGAGCATCGGAAGATTCAATTAATTTGTTCAATAAAAACATTACTAAGCTATCCGCAAAAACCCTACCTAAGTTTACCGAGGGGCGTTACAACGAAGTACGCGTAGCCGAAGACTTTAGTGTGCAAGTTTATTCAGACGAGAAAAAAGGCTATATGGACTTTGATGAAATTTCATCGGGTACTCAGCGCCAAATCATGTTGGCACTACGCTTAGCCATGTCAGAAGAGCTTGCTAAAAATACAGGCAATGAACAGCAGTTTATTTTCTTGGATGAGCCTTTCGCCTTCTTCGATCCGCAACGTACTCGATCAACGCTCAATGCTTTGCCTGATGTCAGCGACGTGATTACACAAGTATGGATTGTGGCGCAAGAATTCCCTGAAGATATTGAAGTTGCTAAGGTAATTAAGTGTCCTTCAGATAGTGCTGAGTTGTCAGTTTAGTGAAAAGCTTGGCATATCAGCTCGTTTGAAAAAGCATGGAACTTACCGTTTATCATCACCAGTTATGTAATAAGTTTTGTCGAATTATAAGATAATTATATGCTTTAATATGGTTTAGTTAATTCAGAGTAAGCAATGTGTATTCTTTAATTGGAGCAAGAGTTTTACTGTCACTGTTAATAACGTTGTTACCAGCGTTTACGTTAGCAACACTCTACGAAGATGCAGAAGATGGTGATGTATCAGGTAATGTCCCACCTAATGTCCGTGGTTGGTTTGTTTATGATAATACACCTGCGGGCTCAACGATTACCAACGTGTACGATGCGATAAAAGGTAGCCGAGTGATAAAATTTACAGGTACCAGTGGCAGCGGAACAAATAATGGTTACATGTTGGGCGACTGGTATCCAAACAGTGCAGGAACTTGGAATAATACCTCAGAGTTTAATGTGCACTGGTGTTCGCGTTATTCAGAAAACTTTGTTGTTTATATGCGCGTCTATACAACGGACTATGTTCAGTTTACTTATAATGGTACAAACTATAACTCTAACCAGCGATACCTTTATTACACCGCAGGAAATGGTTCTAATTGGAATACGCATAAATCTTATATCTACCATGGTTTAGGTCCTGATAAACTAAACGGGCAATGGCACTCAATCAATCGAGACCTGCAAGCTGATTTGCATGAGTTTGAGCCAAATAATAATATCACGTCAGTTGTTGCCTTCTTAATAAGAGGCTCTGGAAAAGTCGATGATATTATTCTTTCATCACAAGCCCAAAAACCAAAAATCAACTTAAAGAAAATTTTGTTAACTGTTTATGACCCAGTTAATGGAACGAACAACCCTAAAGCGGTTCCTGGGGCGGTAATAGAATATAGCTTAAAAGCTGAAAACTTTGGTTTCATGCATGCCGATAACAATACCACTCTCTTACAAGATTCTATTCCAGCAAATATGAAAACCTGTGTGGCAAACATAGGGCAATGTAAAAAGCCTTATTTAATCAATGCGACTAATACCAGTGGTATGAACTTAGGTGTTGTAAACTAT
>JAZGFW010000042.1:0-5682 GCA_036479895.1 Cocleimonas sp.
GGATTCCACGTTTAACAGCTGAATAAGTCATCGCACCAAAGCATCGGTATCTATTGGGGAACTGATAAATTGGGCTAAAACGATGACCGCTATCAATTTTACGGGGGTACTGTTGATAGCAATAGTATAAGCGGGCTTTTATAGCCCGCTTTTTTATTGCCCAAAATAAATTGAATGCTTGATAAACTCCCCCTTAGACACTATATAATATAATTATTGTTAATAATTAATTAGCGGAACATCATGCCCTATATTGTCCAAAAAACGATCGGTTTAATTCTTCTCTCTGCCACGGTTGGTTTGGTTTGCATCCAAGTTCTATTTCATCTTTAATGCTTATTAAAATTCATTAGGATAAATTAATGACTAAAGCCACACGCTACGAACCCGCCACCCAAGTCCTTGATACGGTTAAAACGGGTATTAAAGGAATACTCCTATTTTTAATGCCTTTGCCTGTGCTTATCGCTGCGGTGATTCATCTTGTTAAAGGTAATATCTTTTCCAGCTTAACCGCAGGTGCTTTATTCGCAGGTTTTATGATTGCAGCTATTGTGGCTCGGCACGGTTTTAAGCTTGAGCACCACTTTAAAAAGAGAAAATTCGCTAAAGCACCCGGCACACCGTTTAAATCAGTTGCGGCAACTTTATTAGCTGGCACTACAGGCTTAACGGCTTTTTTATTGTCTAACTATGGTTTATTCGCCAGCATTCTTATCGGGTTTGTCACCTTGATTGGTTTTTATATGGCTTACGGCATTGACCCGCGCCGTGATGATTCAAGTAATATCTCGTTGGGTGTGAGTGCCGATGAGATTTATGAAGCACTTGAAGAAGCCGAGATAAAAATTAATACCATTGAGGATGCGCGTAAAAGCATCAAAAATATTGATTTTGATCAACATCTTAAACGCATTATTAGCAAAGCGCGTGGTATTTTAACCTTAATAGAAGAAGACCCAAAAGACTTACCCCGTGCGCGCAAATTTTTAAAAGTTTATTTAGATGGCACTGCTCGCGTCACCGAAAGCTATGCCAAAACACACGGTAGAGATGCAACTACTGAAGTACTTGATACAAACTTTCAAGAAGTATTGGACTCCATCGAAAAAACCTTTGATGAACAACATCAAAAATTATTAAAAAATGATCAATTTGACCTAGACGTAAAAATTGAAGTGCTTAAAACCCAATTAAAAAATATTTAAGGAATAAGGAATCAATATGGCTACTACATCCGCAACAACACTAGCAACCGACGTAGAAATAATCCCTGGCACTGAATTAATGAAATATAAAGATCTTTCCAGTGAAGTTATTGCTTACAGCAAAGCTGAAAGTGAAGACCAGAAAAGTATGGAACAACTGATTTCAGAAATTAATGTAGAAGACCGTAGCACCATCTTATTCTTTGGTAGCAAGGCGCAAGAAGAGATGAGTACCATTTCTGAAAACATGTTAGAAGGTGTGCGCAATAAAGACTTAGGCAATGCAGGCGCGCCCTTAAATGACATGATTGCGGCAATTCGTGGGTTTGATATTGACGAACTTAACCCTAATAGAAAGCTTGGTTTCTTCGCACGTTTATTCGGCAAAGCCAAACCTGTATCTGTATTTTTAAGCAAATACGATGATGTGCGCAAGCAAATCAATAACATCACAGACAAAATGGAAGAGCAAAAAACACAACTGCTAACTGACATTATTTCATTAGATAAACTTTACGATGCGAACTTAGAATATTTTCACAAACTAGAGCTATACATTGGTGCGGGTGATGAAAAACTTAAACTGCTTGATGCTAACCAAATCCCTGAATTAGCAAAAATTGCTGAAGAAAATAAAGACGACATGATGGCAGCACAGTCAGTCCGCGATATGCGTAGCGCGCGCGATGACTTAGAGCGCCGTTTGCACGATTTACGTTTAACCCGCCAAGTAGCCATGCAAAGTTTACCGAGTATTCGACTTGTTCAAGAGAACGATAAAACGCTGATTAACAAGGTGAACTCAACCTTAATTAACACCGTACCTTTATGGAAAAACCAACTAGCTCAAGCAGTAACCATTTACCGCATGAGCGATACGGCAGAAACGGTTAAAAAAGCCACCGACTTAACCAATGACTTACTAGAAAGCAACGCCGATAACCTTCGCACAGCCAATGCTGAAGTACGTAAGCAAATGGAACGTGGTGTATTTGATATCGAGTCAGTACGCAAAGCCAATTCTCAGTTGATCGAAACGATTAACGATAGCCTTAAAATTGCCGAAGAAGGTAAAGCTAACCGCGCTGAAGCAACAAAAGAATTAACGCAGATGGAAAGCGAGCTTCGTGCAGCTTTAGTTGCCGCTAAGTCTCGTGCTGACAGCCCTGTACAAGAAATTGCAGAAGAAGCAACGAAAGCAATTAAGTAAAAAGTAATAAATATATCCGCAGGTTAAGGCAGGCTTTTTCTTTTAACCTATGAAAATCTGTGGATAAAAACTAACTAAGGAGATAGGCATGAGCATTTGGGACAAACTATTTGGCGAATTCGTCGACATTATTGAGTGGACAGACTCAAGCGTTGATACCATGGTTTACCGTTTTCAGCGCTACGGCAACGAGATTAAATTTGGCGCCAAACTCACAGTACGTGAATCCCAGGTGGCTGTTTTTGTCAGCGAAGGCGAAATTGCCGATATTTTAGGTCCAGGCTTGTACGAGCTAGAAACTAAAAATCTGCCTATCTTATCAACCCTACAACACTGGCATCATGGCTTTGAAAGCCCCTTTAAAGCAGAAGTTTACTTTTTTAATACCCGCCAATTTGTGGATTTAAAATGGGGGACTAAAAACCCTATTATGATGCGCGATAAAGAATTTAATATGGTTCGTTTGCGCACTTTCGGATCTTACTCCATCCGCATTGATAACCCTAGCAAATTTATCCGTGAAATTGTCGGCACTGATGGTCACTTTACTATCGATGAAATCAGCAGCCAACTTCGCAATTTAATCGTTACCCGCTACACCGATATTTTGGGCAGTGCAGAAATCCCTGTGCTTGATTTAGCAGGCAACCAAGGCCAGCTAGGTGACTTATTAACGCAACGTATCGGTCCTGAATTTAAAGATTACGGGCTTGAGTTAACCCAAGTGCTGGTTGAAAATATATCATTACCACCTGAGGTTGAAAAAGCCTTAGATAAACGTACCAGCATGGGCATGATCGGTGACTTGAATAAATACATACAATTTGGTGCAGCCGAGTCTATGCAAAACAACACGGGTGGTGGCACAGGAAACGCGATTGAGATGGGGCTAGGTTTTGCGATGGCCAATAAAATGGCGCATGATATGGATAAGCCAACACTAGCTTCACCCACCGCATCTACTCACGCGCTACCCACACCACCGCCCTTGCCCGATACTAACTGGCACGTTGCGATTGACCGAAAATCGGTCGGCCCTTTGGACCTTTCTGCGCTGCAGCAACTTGCCAGTAAACATCAAATCTCACCTGGTACATTGGCGTGGATTGATGGCATGAAGAAATGGGAATCTATCGAGCACATCAAAGCTTTAGATGGTTTGTTTGATGACGATACTGGCACAAGCACACCACCCAAACTGCCTGACGCGAATAGTTAGTAAGCCTTACTGTGTCACATTTATTTGATGAGAAAACTCGCTTTACACCACTCTCTGCTGAGCCAATAAAAGACACTGATGAGAAAGCGAAAGAAGAAGCACATGCTATTTCGCAGGCTCATTTTTCGTGTGAAAACTGTGGCTCTCATTTGGTCTACTCGCCCACATCGCAAGATTTATCCTGCCGTAATTGTGGGCATCATTACCCTGTAAATACTTCGTTCGAACCGATTCATGAATACGACTTTAAAGAAGCGATTCACGAACTTTCACGGCTACGCCACGAAGACCCAAATAAAGGAAAAGAAATAGCCGTCATTCAGTGCCCTTCTTGTGGCGCTGAGTTTAGCTTTGTAGATAATGAACACGCAGGTGATTGCCCTTATTGTGCTACGCCTGTTATTGCAGGCACGGCACACGCACGCTTTATTATTCCACGCTCGCTACTACCTTTTTTAATCGAGCAAAAGCAAGCCATAGAGATTTATGACAAATGGATAGGCAGCCGCTGGTTTGCTCCCTCTGCATTAAAAAATCACAGCAAACGAGATGACAAGTTGATTGGAATCTTCTTACCTTACTGGACTTACGACAGCCAAACCAGCAACCAGTATCGTGGTCAACGTGGCATCACTTATTACGACCGCCAAGTTTATTCTACCGTCGTTAATGGTCGCCGTGTGCAACGAGTCAGGACCGTAGCGCGCATCCGCTGGACACCTGTGGGTGGGCGTGTCAATTTGCATTTTGATGACGTTTTAATCGGCGCAACCAAAACCCTTCCACGCACCATTATCAATCACTTACAACCGTGGGATTTAGATAACCTTGTCCCCTATTCGGAAGAATACATCAGTGGTTTTCGTAGTGAGATTTATCAAGTCACAGTTGACCAAGGCTTCTTACAAGCTGAAAATATAATGGAAACAAAAATCCATCAATCAGTGCGCCGCGATATTGGCGGTGATCACCAACGCATATCTGCCGTTAATACACAGCACGATGACACGACCTTCAAACATGTCTTATTACCCGTTTGGTCTGCCGCTTTTAAGTACCGCAATAAAACCTATCGCTATGTTATTAATGGACGCAACGGCACCATTCAGGGTGAGCGCCCATACAGTTTTATTAAAATTGGTTTAGCTGTGTTAGCTGGAGCTTCCCTTGTTTTTGGCGTGCTTTTCGCCATGGAGTCACAAGGTGCATTTAGGCAAAGTTCACAGAATCAAGGGCAATCTCGCTTTGATAATAGCTTTAATAGTTTTCGTTTAGACCGTTACCAGCGACCACAACACATACCTCAACGTCGTGCGCCTCAATCAAATGACGTTGATACATTTATTCGTTTTAATACATTTTAATGTTTCACAAAGAAAACGAACTTAATATCCAATAAAATGTCTATCTTTTAGGCACTTATACGTTTCTTACTTTATTCAACACGGAGGAAACTATAAACTGCTGCTATCATATAACACACTTAGGGATACCCATGAAAAAACTTTTGACACAGCTATTATTTATTACTGCAACTACAACAGCCATCTTACCTGCCTATGCTGAAAATATGAAAATTGAAGCTGGACTTGGGCTTCAATATGGCGGTATTGGTGCTAATGCTAATTTTGATGTCGGCAACCGTGTAGAGCTCTTTGCGGGTCTAGGTTTTACCCCTGGGCATGAAGAAGTACAAGGTGATGATGAATATGCCTTCGATTTAGGCTATGCCTTGGGTGCTAAATACTACGTGACAAATCACATCAGACTCACCGCAGGTTACGGCACAGTAGGTTCGATTAACACCAAAGATGATGAATGGTCAGATGACATTGATGTAGAAACAGTAAAAGGAAAGTTTCTAGGTCTTGGCTATTACTCATCGCGTCATAAAGGGCTCGTAGCTGATATATTTATTATTGAAAATCAGGATAATTTCTACGACAAAATCCAAGACTTAGAGCAAAATGAAGACAAGTATTTAGAAACTGTTAGTGACCAACAAATAAAACTTTCTATTGGTTACCGCTTCTAATAGAAATATT
>JAZGFW010000043.1:0-6899 GCA_036479895.1 Cocleimonas sp.
AAGGTGATGCCATCTACATTTCAGCCAAGCACCAAACCGGCATAGAAGCACTGAGAGCAGAGCTAAAAGAACGCGTGGGTTATCAACAAAGCACTGGGCAAAGTTCGGGACAAAGTAATGAAGATAGCTTTATTGCACGGCGTAGGCATCTAGATGCTTTACAAAAAACCAAAGAGTTTGTAGAAAATGCCGAAGCACAGTTGGTGCAATTCAACGCAGGTGAGCTAATGGCAGAAGAACTACGATTAGCTCAGGATGAGCTAGGTTTAATTACGGGCAAGTTTACCTCTGATGATTTACTGGGTGAGATTTTCAGTAATTTTTGTATCGGAAAATAAAGTAAAAGTTAACTAAATAACGCGCTAGAATCTAAAGGTATAAATATCAGTTGCTGAGAAAGCCATGTCATTAGAAGCATCCATCACATTCTTTATCGCCATTTTTATTTTTGCCATCACCCCAGGTCCTGGGACCTTTGCCATATTAGCGCAAGCGTTACGCGCAGGTTCATGGGCAACACTACCGATGGTTTTAGGTATAATCTTTAGCGATATTATCTATCTAATCCTTTCTACTTTTGGTTTAGCAACTATTGCAGAAAACTACGGCGGGGTATTTACCGCGATACGTTTTATCGGTGCGGCTTATTTGATTTATCTAGGCTATAAAATGTGGACAGCGAAGGTTGATACTGATTTTTCAGTGGATAACATGCAGGAAAAATCTAAAAAGAAGAACTGGTTAAGCGGTTTATTACAGGGTTTTTTAATATCAGCATCAAACCCTAAAGTGATTTTATTCTACATAGCTTTTCTGCCTACCTTTATTGATTTAACGGTACTTAATCTCTCTGATGTTGCCTTACTTAGTGTTTTAACCTTCTTTTCTTTGCTTGCAGGGTTGATGCTGATTGCTGTTGGGGCATCATCGGTACGCCAAACATTAAAATCAGAAAGCGCCTTAAAAAAGCTTAACCGCACTGCAGGAAGTATTATGATTGGTGCAGGATTGTTTTTGGCGAGCAGAGGAAGTAACGCATGACAAACAAAAATCAAAATGAAGATAAATCAAAAGAAAACTTGGATGATTCTTTGGAAGAAAGTTTTGTAAACTTTAAACAAAGCGTGCAAAGCTTACAGTTATCAACCTTAACAGCCGAAGGTAAACCAAACGCTAGTTACAGTCCCTTTGTAGTAGATAAGTGGGGGAACTTTTATATCTTTGTCAGTCAACTTGCCAGCCATACTCAAGATCTATTGGTAAACCCGCAGGCCAGTATTTTACTGGTACAGGATGAGGTAGAAACACGCCAAATATTTGCACGTCGCCGTATTAGTTATCAATGTGATGTAGAAATTGTAGAACGAGAAAATACTGACTATTTGCCCATGCTGGAAGCAATGGAAAAACGTTTTGGTAATGTCATGGAGCTATTGCGTACCTTGCCTGATTTTATATTGTTTCGTTTAACGCCTTATAAAGGGCAATATGTAAAAGGCTTTGGTAAAGCGTATAAACTTCAGGGTGAGGGTTTATTGGAGCTGGAACATATCAAGCCAAACAGATAAAAAGCCAGAATAAAGCTTACAGCTAGTCTGACAATACTTGATTTTACAGAGTAGTCTTTTATGCTTGTAAGGCAATGGATAAAAATAAAATAATAAAAATAGTTAAGCGAGCCACTTCAGAACACGTCGATTGGGTCAGGCAGGGACGTATGCTAGTAAAGGGTGTTGCAGAAGATAAAATTAAAACGCCGCAAGATTGTAAGGGGCGTAATTTTGGTACATGGTATACCAGTGAGGGATATAAATTAGTAAATATTCCTGAGTTAGAACAGCTAAACACACTCAACCAAGAAATTAGTAAAGTTTACACAGCGCTATATTACATGACATTTGATCGTCGAAAAAAAGCACGGTCTACACTAATCACCGCAGATGAAGTTGAAGTACCTCTTGAAGAAAAGCAATTTAGGCAACAAAAGCTTAAAGATCTAGAAGAAAAAATAATCCTTATGATAAAAGGTTTAAAAAAAGTAGAAAGCACAGTAACTCATATTGAAGAAAAAACTTTTGATAGTGTTTGGCTTGCTTAATCGGAAGAGTCTTTAACCTTAACCTTAATCATACTACCCTTATTAGGGGGTTAAGTTTTTTACGTGAATACTCACAGCTACTAAAGTTAAGAGAGTTATCATGCCAGCTACACCTGAAATGTTTACCCAAGCCATTGCACTTTATGACGAAGCAAATAGTCAAGATCCAAATACAGTCGATGGCGCCCCTAAAGAGTTAATCTACTCACAAAGAATGTTGGATATGATAAACCGTTATTTGCCTGATGCAGACGATGTAGCAAAACTATCTGTTGCTGCTCAACATATTCAACGCTGGGAATCTCCAAGAAAAGATTATCCAATGAACCGCAAAGGCTATCATTTGTGGCGCACCCGTTTATATAAAATTCATGCAGATAAAGCCGTAGCGATTTTAAAAAAAGTAGGTTATGACGATGCCGTTACAGAACGTGTGCAACTTGCTATTGGTAAGAAAAATATAAAAACAAATAAAGATACGCAAATACTGGAAGATGTTGCTGCATTAACATTTATAGAACACTATATGACAGCGATGTACGAAAACTTTCCTATGTATGATGAAGAAAAGTGGATAGATATTATCATTCGCACGTGGAAAAAAATGTCGGAAGACGCACAAGTTTTTGCCTTATCAGGTGACTTGAAATTACCAGAAGATTTAGTACCTGTGATTCAAAAGGCACTGGCTAAGGCCGCTAAGTAGAGAGTTTTTCTTAACTTAATAGTAGTACTGGAGATGAGCGGTAGTAGATGCTCTGAAAAATAAAGCTGTTACTTCTATTGTGCTCAGTCAAAAGCATCCATTTGCCTAGCTGTAATACGTTCAAATGATGTATCTAAAAAATATAAGATGCTATCTGCAACAGGTGCAAGTTGCTTGTCCATATAGTGATGATAGTCAGGTGCTGAGCTCAAATTTTCGATGGGTTCGGGACCAAAGGTCGTAATCATATACTGAATTTTACGGCTCTGATTTTTAGCAAAGGCATTTTTCATTTTTTTCGCCGCTTTTACTTGGGGTGGCTGGGTACTTGTGTAGCTTTCCAAGGGGCGCCTTAGACGTTTGGTGTAGGTGAGTTTATGATCGAGTTCACCACGGAAAAGGGCATCATAAGTCTCGAGTATTAACGCTTCGTAGGGTTGCTTGTTAAAAATGAGTTCATACAACGCTTGCTGAAAATCTCGTGCTAGTGGTGTCCAGTCACTTCTTACTGACTCTAAACCTTTGTAAATCATTTTGTATTGTCCGTCTTTCTTAATCATACCCGCGTAACGTTTTTTACTGCCTTTTTCAGCGCCACGAATGGTCGGCATTAAAAAGCGGTGGTAGTGCGTTTCAAATTCAATTTCTAAGTTTGATTCTATTTGAAAGGTTTTGGCTAAATGGCTTGTCCACCACTTGTTTAGTGTGCCTTGTAAGCGACGCCCTACTTTTAAACAATCATTTTCACTTTTGTCTTTACCTAGCAATACAAATACAGAATCGGTATCACCATAAATAACAGTGTAGCCTTCTTTTTCAATCAACTCTTTGCTGGTTTGAATTATCTCATGCCCGCGCAAGGTAATGCTGCTGGCAAGCTGTGGATTAAAAAAGCGGCAGCCAAATGAGCCGAGCACGCCGTAAAAAGAATTCATGATGATCTTTATGGCCTGTGAGAGCGGTTGGTTATTTTCTTTCTTGGCAATATCGCGCTCATCCCATAGTTCGCTAACGATATTAGGTAAAATGTGGGTGGTGCGAGAAAACTCCGCCTCTAAAAATCCTGGAATACCCTCTTTCTTATAGTCTTTGGAAATTAAACCCAAAGGATCAATTTTAAAGGTTCTTATAATACTGGGATATAGGCTTTTGAAATCCAATACCAGTACATTGTCATAAAGACCGGGTTGTGAATCCATCACATAACCGCCAGGGCTATGTTGCTGATTGGGGTGGCTCCCAATATCTGAGGCAACATAGCCTTTGCGATGCAACTGAGGTAAATACAAGTTATCAAATGCAGCGCTAGAACCGCCTTGACGATCAATCGCTAACCCTGTCATACGAGCGCGTTGAATGGAAAAATTAAACAAGTCTGTTTTTGCAAAAATATCAGCGACTAAACGACAATCTTCCAAATTATATTCTGCAAGTGCAATAGGGTCTTCTCGGTATTGTCGGCGTATTTCTTCAAGTTTACTCAGCCCAGAATCATTGATGAGTTTTTTGCGTCCTAACAGTTTTTCGGCTACAAAATCTAAAGCAAAACTTTCAAACGACCAGAATGCACCACGTAAACAACTAATGCCATCTAACACCACGCGTCCTGGGATACGTGCAAGGTGCATATGTCCATTTTGTTGTGGCGCTAAAATAGTGGCGTTTTGTTCGTAGGGCTTGTTTTTGTTGTTACTAGAAGTATTGCGCCCTAAGTCAAAAGAAATTCCGAGTTGCTTACACTTCCATTGTAAAAAATCTAAATCAAAGGCAATAACATTCCAACCAATAATAACATCAGGGTCATACGATTTAAGCCATCTAAAGAATGCTTGTAACGCTTTTTTTTCATCACTGCACCATGTAATGTTTTCTGGGGCTTCGGTAGGCGCACTGCTTATCATAAAAACGTGCTCGCTATTTTTTGTATAAACAGCGATGGAATAGAGCTTTCCACGTAAGTCCTCTGTTTCAATATCCAGTGAAACCCATGATAAGTCGGGTGTGTAATCAGCGGGTTTTAATTGTGGATTTATAAACTCAATATAACCTTCTTTTTGAGTAGCGTAGCCACTTATTTGTAAGGGAGCGGTGATGAACCGTTCCATCAAATAACGATCGGCTGGTTTTATTTCTGATTCAAAAAGCTGTGTTTTGTCATAAGCGAGGTGTTGGCGTAACTGGTTTAAATCGCGCTGTTGCTTAAAATATAAGCCATCAACAGCTTCATTGTTTAAATTGAACAGATCCAAGGATTTACGGTCAATATTAGCGGGTAGTTTAATCTGATTTTTTCGTGCAATAAAACAAATCGATTTTTGTTCGGGAACAATAATGTGCGCAGGCCCTTGTTCGGTATTTACCCAAAATGTAAGAGTGATACCGTTAAAAGTATCGCGCCATCCTCGGGTGAGTAAAAAACCTTTGAGGGTTAAATTATTGTGGTGTTTATTTTGCATTTGTCATAATTCACTCACGATTTTTTGCTAGACTCAATGAAATATTAAAACCTTTGCACAATGGTACGCGAATGCCACAAGAACATCCCCTAACTAATAAAAAGAGATTTATATGAACACGAAAACGCGTTTACAATTTGCCAGTACTTTCTTAATGGTAACCTTAATAGGAAGCCCTGTTTTAGCAGAAGGCTTTTTTACAAAGCTATTTGGTTCTGATTCTTCAACAGGCGCTAATGCTTTTAAAGCATTAATTTCACATGTGCCAGCGGATACGTCTTTTCTGTTTACCAATCAAAAAGCAATACCAGAAGATGTTATGGATTTTCATATAAAACGTTCGCAGAACCTTTTTAAACTTATTTCTAAACAATCCAGTAAGTCAAAAAAAAATAAAACAGAGAGCTTAAAGAATAGTCCAGAAGCATTCTTCTCTGCTTTTTTTGAAGATCTAAGTGAGAAATTTGCTATTAAAAAGTTAGAAGAAACGGGGCTTACACTGGACACTAACTTTATTATTTATGGTGTTGATATGACACCCGTGATGCGCTTGAGTATTGCTGATAAAGAGAAGCTCATGGCGACGTTGAGAAGAGCAGAACTAAAGTCAGGGTATAAAATAGAGCTGACAAAATGCGGTGACTTTGATTGTATGGTCGACAGCACTAAAAAAGATACCAGTATGGCGTTGGTGTTACTTAAAAATCAATTAGTTGCCTCGGTGTTTAATGTTGATAAAAAAGACGCAGTCATTAAACATTTAACAGGAAAAATTCCTGAAAAAGATGCGTATAAAACAGAGAGCTGGGAGTCCTTCCTTAAAGATAACCTTTATACGGGACATGGCGAAGGTTTTATTAACCTACAAAAACTCTATGAAAAAGGTAGCCCACTTATTGTTCATGAACTACAAAAAGATAAGCGTTTAAGTGATGAGGAGCTTAAAAACTGTTTGCTAGTGGCTGAAGATCATATTAAAAATATGCCAGAAGTTATCTTTGGCACTAAGAGTCTAACGGCACAAAAAATGGATTATGAGCTCGTTTTAAAGACCTCAGAAGATGTTAGTAAGGTGTTACAAAGTATTGCAAATGAGAAAAATATTGAACAGCGTGCTGAAAATGCAATTTTTGATTTAGGCTTAAATATTAATTTTATTAAACTGCGCGCTGCACTTACACAGTATTCCGACTTTTTGATTAAATCAGCTGAAACGCATAAATGTAAAAATATTAAAGCGGCGGATATTCGCAAAGGTATGGGTGGCTTGATGATGGGCATGAATATGGGTTTAACTCAATTCAAGTCACTTTATGTTGCGGTTGATGACATCAAATTAGATAAAAGAATGAAGCCCGAAAAAGTTGATGCTTATGTCTCAATTGGTGCAGATGACCCTGCGGGTTTATTGGGAATGGTGAGTATGTTCAGTCCTTCGCTCATGGGTTTTAAAGTACCCGTTGATGGCACTGCTGTAAAATTACCTGAAGGGGCAATTCCAACAAGAGGTATACAAGTCCCACCGATTTATCTTAGCCGTACAGATAAAACGTTAAACCTGATGGTGGGCAATGATAAACCTGCGCTAAAAAAATATAATAACGATATTCCCGCGATTATGGTCATGGGGATGGATAGT
>JAZGFW010000044.1:0-2486 GCA_036479895.1 Cocleimonas sp.
CGAAACCCATCGGCGCTAACAGCCATTTGTACATCCGCTTCTTCGCTACGCGCTAAAACGTGTAAACCTGCCTTTTCAAATTGAGCATTATCGACTTGGTTAAAGCGTGAGTGCGGTACATCAAAACGGGTGTTGATACCATAAACCAAGGGGTGCGTTTTATCGGTAACGCGATGACTGTAAACGCCCCAACGTTTTTGCTTGAGATGGTGGCGTGGTTGATTGTGATGCAACTCAAGCGAGGCATGGGTTGCAAGGCATGAGCATAGGGTAGAGGTTACGTTTTCATGTGCCCAGTGAAAAACTTCGCTTAACGGTTCCCAAAAGGGTTCGTCAGGTAATTTTGGTTGAGTGACATTGGCACCTGTAATAATCAGTGCATCTAAACCCATTGCTTGGATTTCTTCAAAGCTTACGTAATGCTGATCGATATGCTTTTGTGCTTTCTCACCACGTTTAAAAATGGGTAAAGTAAAAGGATGTACATAAAACTGTGCAATGGGGTTACTTTCACCGATGAGCCTGAAAAATTGGCGTTCGGTGGCTTCCAGAGCAGCATCAGGCATCATATTGAGCAGTCCGATATGAAGCCCGCGTATCTCTTGGCTTAAGGCTTCACCTGGGCGTAATACAGTGCTACCTTCTTGGCGAAGGCGATCAAATGTAGGCAGTTGATTATAGGCAACTAATGGCATTGGAGTCCTGATTTCTCAGCAGACTAATCTGAGTTAGTTTGTTAAATGTTAATATTATGAGACCTTTGAACGAAACAGATGACGGTGTAAAAACGATTGAAATTTCACCCGATTTTTCATTCGCCACTGGCTCGTGCAAAGATCTCATTATAATGCTTTCTCTACCAAAGCTAAAAAATCTGCTTCAGTTTTAATCTTGTACAAGTCTTCAGTTTTAATGGTGTAACCATATTTTTCTGCAATGGCTTCGTAACGAGGAATGCGAGAGTAGAACAAACGAGGGAAGACCCAGCGCATAAAGTCATCGGGGTCGATCATTGCAACATACTCAAGTTGTTTTTCTTGCATATACGCTTTTAGTTGTTCATCTAAGAACTCTGCTCGGTAATAGAGTGGTTTAGGTGCACTGCGGGAGCGTTCTATTAAGCGTTTTTCATCATCATCGTTGGCTTGGATATAAAGTATCAGTGTTTTTTCTGCAAGGCTTTCAAAAATCTTATCATTCTCTAATTCACAAATACTACCACCTGCATCATTAATAAAATGATTAAAGCCGTAGATTTTTTTAGCTTTGTCGATGAAGGCAGGAACATCTTGCATTGCTTTTATTTCAGCATCATTAAATAATTGTTGGCGGTGTTTAAATTCCTCTAAGGGTAAGCCACCTTTTTCTGGGTCACCGACTTTTCCTAAAAATGAAGAAACCACATCAAGATTTTCAAAGGTTATATTGTTATTAATGTAAATAGAGTCAGTACGCAGTAGATCTCGCAAGAAGGGTACTTGCATTGCTTGCATTTTAATATTGTCTAAAATAGGCTCGTTTAAGTAACGAGTGCCAATACGGTAATCGCCTGAATAATGAAACCAATCACTATTGCGTAAAATATTAGATAAGAATGTCTTACCCACACCAGACATGCCTAGTAAGGTAATGGATTTATGTGTTTGATTACGGAATGCTGCGGCGCTTAGTTTCACTTTTTATTGATTCTCAAGTTTTATTTATCTAGGGAGTTTAAACCACAGAAGCACAGAGAGAAAGTTGAAAAGAGAAAGTGTCTTAAAAAATCAGGTCTATTTGAATTAGCGAGTCCTTTTGATTTGCTTTCGTTGAAATAGGCCGATAAGTCCTAGCAAAATTAACCAGCTTAATGAAATTGCTCCAGATTCTTTTTTAGGCTCTGTAACCGTAATAGATTTTTCTATTGTTTTTGGCTTGAAGCTAGCATTGCCTGTTTGAGCGGCTAAAAGAGTACAAGTTCCCTCTGTTAAAGGCTTCGCTTTATTCGCTATAACAGTACAAACTTTTGGTGTTTTCGATGTGATTTTAACCGTTAATGCTGATGATGCGTTTGCATTAATAGAAAACTCAGAGCCTACTTTTGCATTGATTGGGGTTATAAATGTCAGTGTTTGTTCATTTTTAATAATTATAACTTTTTTAATAGGGCTGGTTGCTGGGTTGTAGTTTGCATTACCTGCTTGAGTGACAATGAGCTTACAATCTCCTGCCACAAGGGTTGTCACGATATTTGTATCAACTGTACATAACTTAGGCGTGGTAGAAGTATAATTAAACACGCTCAAACCAGAAGTAGTCATAGCGCTTACTGTAAAAGTAGTATTTAGCCTAGCTGTTTGTTTTGATGTATTTAATGTAAGTGTTTGATCTGTTTTAGGTATTACAGTCACATCTAGTGTAGCGGAATCAGCGGTATAGCTGCCCTCTGCTTCTTGCGCTACCGTTAAATTACAAGTGCCGGCCATTAAAGGCGTTACTGTCAAATT
>JAZGFW010000045.1:0-9721 GCA_036479895.1 Cocleimonas sp.
TATTGAGCAACTCAATGCTTCAATTATTAGATGTTTAGTTTCATAACATTGCGAGACAGTAAGTATATGTACACTGCCCCAAAACAAGTGGTAAGTAAATAGGCGGATAAGCTTATTTTATTAAAGAGTCTGTATAAAATACTACTTCGTAAAACTACAACGTCAAATCGGCACCAGGGCTTATTACCGTTCTTATATGATCTTTTGTGATGTGAAGGTAGCGTTCGGTTGTTTTTATATTGCTGTGTCCCAATAGGTCTTTAATAATTCTTATATCTGTGCCTTTTTGCAATAAATGAGTAGCATACGAGTGCCTCAGAGTGTGAGGAGTCGCATTCTTGACTATTTTAGCCTTAGATAATGATTGTTTCAATACAGATTGAATACTCTTTTGCGAATACATCCCTCCCTTTTGACCTTCAAATAGAAAAGACTGAGGCTTATACTGCTCCGCATATTTGCGTAGCAATTCCAATAGATTATGAGGCAGATTTATCCATCTATCTTTATTGCCTTTGCTAGACCGTACCCATACTTTCATATCTCTACTATCGATATCTCCAACGGTAAGGTGTTGCAGCTCAGAAATTCTTAAACCACAACTATAAATAGTAGCAAGTATACATTTATGCTTTAGATTAGAAGTCGCAGAGAGAATAGATTGCACCTCAAGACTGGTAAGCAATATGGGTATTTTACTTTCAGGACGTATTTTAAGATCAAAAAAAGGCTCAAATTCTACATTGTACATTACCTTATAGAAGAGTCTAAGAGCTCCTAGTATATGTTTTTGTGTAGATAAACCTATTTTATCTTTGGTAATACGTAGGTATATGTACTCCTGAATATCCTTATTTTTAAAATGTTTGATGTTTTGATTTTTGGTGGCATTCAAAAAGGAAGTAATTTGTGATTTGTAGGCAGCAATAGTAGAAGGGCTATATCTTCTAATAATGAGTTGTTTTTGGTACTCAGCCACAATATTCGCAATAACTCCAGAGTTCATATATAGCAAATGTAGTATTTTTATTCGCAATAACCACACTTAAGTGCTTTGAATTACGAATTATTTTCGTAGTTTCGTATATACCAACGTTGTATGCAAGCAAAAATCAATCCTGAATTCAAAAACTTAACGCAACAAATCAAAAACGTGGAAAATGAAATAAAACAAATATTCGATCAGTATTATTCCCCTCTCTGTAATTATGCAGCTAAGATAATTGGAGACAATACAGTTGCGGAAGATTTGGTTCAGAATCTATTTATCCAATTGTGGGAAGGGAATAAATAAAAACGGATAACTTGATTATTAGAGCTTCAGCCGTTTCTTTCGCCACTGACTCGCGCAAAGGTCTCTAACTAGATTAGTTAATGTTTAAACCGATACAACTGTAGTCTCTTATAAAAGAACGAGAAAATTGCAACTAGAATAGAACGCTAGATTCTAAACAACTTTATCAAGGGATATCCACTTCCCGTTCTTTAAACCTTCAATGGGCTGATAACGCGTTTTATAATTCATTTTACGACAGTCTTTAATCCAAAATCCTGGATAGACATATTCACGTTTCTGCTCTTTAGCATATTCAACTTGCCATAAAACAGCGTAAACACCTAAGCCACGTTTAGCCACACTGTCTTTTGGGTCAAAAAAAGTATAAACCGCTGAAAACCCTGATTTAACGACATCCATTACGGCAACACCCAATAACTCATTATCCGCATAAAATTCAACAAACTGAATATCACACCAATCAGCCACTAAAAACTTTTCAACCCCTTCAAAGTCTTTGCTGTCATGACGGCTCTCAAGGTAACGTTGATAAAGCGGTAAATAGGCATCACGAAAATTACCGGTATGCACCTTTACTGTGAGGTCTTTATTTAAACGCCAGTTACGTTTTTGACTACGACTTTTTTGAAATTTTGCTACAGGGATACGGGTTGTTACGCATTCTTCACAGGTATGACAAAAGGGTCGGTAGACTTGCTCTCCACTACGCCTAAAACCGCTGCTTATAAGGTAATCATAAATATCAGGTGTCATTTCATAGTCAGGATCAACTACAGCGTTACGTGCAATTAAGCCAGGCAGATAAGAACACGGGTGCATTCCCGTTGGGAAAATTTTAAGTGGTTGATCTAGTTTCATAGTACGTTTTTATAGCCCCTTCAGCCCTATCTTTTTATTCTTATAAATTTATTTTCTTTAAAATGAGTCTTTCTTATATATTTGAATACATCGAATAATAATAATCAAACAGCTCATGCAGAATTAATTGTCACAAGATCCTTCTGTACAGGCTACAGCTTTCAACCCTTTCACATCTAGTATCTGTATATTACCTTTTGATTCCTTAATAAAACCTTTACGCTTCCAGTCAGAGAGAAAACGACTAACAGTTTCAATCGTTAATCCCAACAATGATCCAATCTCACTACGAGACAATGGTAAACTAAGCCACTCATCTTTGTTGCTCAAGTTTAACTCACTGTTGCTTAACTTTAAGCCAATGTTTTTTACTACTTGACCTTGGCTAGATTGGCTTAAGCTTAGGATAAAGCTAGCGAGTTTTTCGGGAGCTTTTTTTGCCCCCAATTCTAATAACATATCTTCGGTCTGTCGTATATTTTTAATAAATCTAGACATCATTGACTGATCTATTTCAGTATATGTTTTTCGTAACTCCGCTAAATCACTTAACGGCAAACGGCACACTTCACAATCTGTTAAAGCAGTTGCTGAATGATTATATTTTTCCCCTGCAAAACCATCAAAACCAAAGAGATCGCCTGCCACTAAAACACGCACTATTTGAACACGTCCATCGGGCAAGCTTTTGCACACTTTAATCAAACCATTACGTAAAGTATAAGCACTTTCACTGCTATCACCACCTTGAATAAAGATTGATTCGCCTGCCTCATAGGTGATGACAGATGTATGAAAGTCTTTAATACTTTCATTTAAAGTCTTTTCAGGTAAATCAGAAAAAATACTACGATGACGAACAGGGCATGAAAGGCAATGACCTTTAGACTTGAATTGTGACACGATTTTGTCCACACTTGTGATTGTAATTAATGGTATTCTAACAAAAATACATTGTTAAAAACTGTTGATTATAATCAAACTGATAATAAAAATTAAAGAATATTGAGACCTTACACGAAAGATCATTATGCTAACTATACAAAATACTTTAAGGCGTTCGCTGATACTCGCGCTAATAACAGGGTTACAAATAAACCCCATTTTTGCAGAATCTCCAGCTAAAAAAGTAGGGTTCGATCCTCAGTTATTTTCTTTTTCTCTGGTAGATGCTGCTCTTGAACGGTTATCACACAAGGTCAAGTACGATGGAAGCTATCGGGAGATCGCTTTCCCTTGGGGAGATGTACCTGATAATATTGGCGTTTGTACTGATGTTGTTATCCGATCATATCGCAAACTAGGGATAGATTTACAACAACGCGTTAATGCTGATATGACACGAAACTTTTTTCAATACCCTAATCTAGAAAAATGGGATCGGCAAAAGGCAGATACGAATATAGATCATCGGAGAGTCCTAAATCTACGCGTATTTTTTGCAAGAAATGGGGAAACTTTACCCCGTACAGACAACCCAAACGACTATCTCCCCGGTGATTTAGTTACGTGGGACATTATGCCAGGCATGCCTCATATCGGAATTGTCACTCACCAAGTTAGTGATGATAAAAAGCGCCCACTCATTGTTCATAATATTGGTAAAGGCCCTAAGCTTGAGGATGTTCTATTTACCATGGAAATGACAGGACATTACCGCTACCAACCTAGATTCTAAACTAGTATTAATAAATATCTGAATAAACATACTGTTCAGTTTCGGTTAATTCTAATCATGATATATATGTAATCAGATCATAAATATAATCATGCGGGGACCTCAATGAAGGTCATATCAAGAAACCAAATATTTTTAAAAATTGTTTCAATACTCTGCTTGAGTATTGTTAGTGTATTTTTATCGCAAGCAACTTTCGCAGAAGACATTGATCTCCCCTTAGCAAGAATTATTGCAACACAATCTGTTACTAAGCTTGAAGTGATTTCCACCGTTAAAACACTCATTGAAGACGGTCGTGTACTATCTATCAAGAAAAAGTCGAGTTACTCAAACCCTGATTGCCATCATGTCAAAGTGTTAGGAAATGATGGTGAACTTCAAAATATAAAATTGGGGTGTTTTTTGGAAAAAATAGCCCAAAAAACCAACAAATAAAATAATTCTCTCTCCCTATTCTCACCCCTAATAAGGGATCATAAATAACGCTTTAACTATTAAGTGACTACCGTATAATACCCAAAAATCTTAATTTAAATTATACCAACTATGATACGGGGGCTCTATGAGAGCATTAGTTGTTGAAGATGATACAGATATACGCGAACAACTTATTGAATCACTGCAAGCAGCCGGCTATGTAGTAGATGCAGCAGCTGATGGCCCACAAGGCTTATATTTTGCACTTGAATACCCTATAGATATCGCTATTATTGATTTGGGGCTCCCTGAAATAAGCGGCTTAGAAATTATTAAACAGCTTCGTGATAAAGGCAAAGACTATCCAGTCATCATATTAACCGCCCGAACACGTTGGCAAAACCGAGTCGAGGGACTTGAAGCGGGCGCGGACGACTATGTTGACAAACCGTTCCACCACGAAGAGTTACAGGCACGTATGCGCGCCCTACTTCGTCGTACCGGACGTTGGTCACAAGCTGAATTTACATGTGGCCCTATTCGCCTCAACACCTCTGAACAACGCGTGTTAGTTGATAACAATGAAGTCACTCTCACTGCCTATGAATACAAAGTGATTGAGCACCTTATGATGCATGCAGGAGAAGTTATCTCAAAAACTGACTTAACTGAAAGTATGTATGATGATGAATCGGATAGAGACAGTAATGTCATTGAAGTGTTTATCAGAAGGCTTCGTATGAAACTTGATCCCGATGGCTTGATTAATCCTATTGAAACTTTGCGCGGGCGAGGCTATCGCTTTACTTTGACTAGAAATGTATAGGAAGTATATAGATAGTTGTGAAATTCTCTCACATCACTCTTGCTTGATAATGACGTGAACTCCTTACGTAGTCGACAATTTTTAAGTGCTTTAGCAATTATTGGTTTAGGTGTCCTTCTCTTAGGTGGTCTACTCTATTATGTCACTCAACATAAAATGATCGAGGATGAAAAAGCAGCCCTAAGCAAAACGGGCATTGACTTAATGAGCTATATCGATTTTAAAGATAATAAGTTTATTATCGACCCTCAATCAAAAAATGAATTCTTAGCCTTTTTATTGAAGAATGATTTTAGTAAGTTAGATGCCAATAAATTCTCCTATATTCAACAGATTAGCACCGATAATATTGTATGGCACAGTCAATACCCTTTTGAAGATATTAGTGCCGAGCGCTTAGCAAAAGATAAAAGAAACGTGTTCACAACCTTTCTGCTGGATATGCCAAATAATGTAGAAGGTGTTGATATTTTAAGCCCTGAAAGCGCACAGGGTAGAAATCTTGCAAAACTTGATGGTGACAATAACTACATTGTTTTTGCTCGAGGATTTAGCTACAAACCACATGGTGACTACCAACTGATCCTAGCAAAATCTGCAACAAGCCTAGAAAAAGGGCGTGATGAGATTCTTAAGAATATCTTTTTACTCTTTGTAATTACGAGTATCTTAGTACTGATCTCTCAGTTAGTAAGCAGTTATTTGGTCATTACACCGATAAAACAGTTTGAACAAGAAATAAATGAAATAGAGTCAGGTGAAAAACAGCTCATTAGCAAACGCTACCCAACTGAATTATCTGCGGTTAAAAGCGCAGTAAATGCATTAATAAATGCTGAAAAAGGCCAGAAACAACGTTATCGTGATGCACTGGATGACTTAGCTCACAGCTTAAAAACACCACTTTCTGTACTGCAAAATGCCGCTGAAAAAGCACACAATGAAACCGTTTCAACCCAAGTTCAGCGTATGGACGATATCATCGCCTATCAATTGCGCAGAGCGGTTGTTAATGAACATGGCATCATTACCAAACAAGAAGCAGTACGCCCTGTTATTTATCGCCTTAAAAACTCTTTACTTAAGGTATACCACACAAAACCCTTCGAATTTGTCGTCAACGTGGATGAATTTACAAAATGTAGGATGAGTGAAGATGACATGATGGAAGTCTTTGGCAACTTAATCAATAACGCCTGTCGCTTCTGCGAAAAGATAGTTGAAATCACAGCCACACAAAATGGTGATACAGTAATAATAGATATTGATGATGATGGTATGGGTTTCCCTGATAAGAACCCATCAGACCTTTTACAACGTGGTATTCGTGCAGATAGCCAATCGGAAGGCCAAGGCATTGGTCTAGCCGTTAGTACAGAAATTGTACAAGCCTTAGGGGGTAAAATTGAGTTACTCATATCACCGTATGTGGGCGCTCGCGTGAGACTCCATTTACCCACTTAGCATTAAACTTCTAGAAGCATACCGATTATTGCAAATAATCTTCTAAAGCTTCAAACCACTTATTGGCTATCTTATCTTCACCTTTTGAATTGGGATGATAGTTATCATGATTATCCACTAGCGGCTCATAATCAGTATATTGATCTACAATTACAAGCGGGGATTTTTGTGTATTCTGAGCATCAACCAAAAGCGCAATACTGTTATTAATACTGCTTGTATCCTTATTTTTCATCGGAATTATTTTCGCAATAAATATTGCAACTTTAGCATTATTTTTACGTAACTTCGCAATTATGCTCTTAATCTCCTGCATTGTACTTTCATTACTTTGACCTCTATCAAAGTCATTCGTACCAACATGTAATAAGACTATATCCGGCGTATAACCCTTCAACCATCCATCTAACTTATCGTCTAACTCCCCTGTTTCCCAGGCCCAATGCCCCTCATGATTAAGGTCAAAGTCCTTTAAATTATCATTCAGAGCACCGTGATGTTTTATTTGATGACCAATAAAGTCAACATTGAAACCTGCATTTTTCAGCAGAAGCCATAAGCTACGCCTATAACTAGCATAGCCTTCTCCGCCCTGTGTAATTGAATCACCCAGTGGTAAAATTTTAATGGAGAAAGGATTTGGATATTCATCGTTGGAAATATTCGATGAGGATTTTCCTTCACAAGCAACAAGCAGCAAGGAAAATAAAGAAATTATCGCAACGTATTTAATCAAAGAGTTAGTAGTTATGAAGAGAATTTTCATCAAAAACCCTTTAATAATTTAGGCGATCGATTATGTCATATATTAGAAATATCAGTGGCGTCCCTACGGAGACTCGAACTCCGGTTACCGCCGTGAAAGGGCGGTGTCCTAGGCCACTAGACGATAGGGACACTGATAGAAAACATGTAAATAAGCATAAAATGGCGTCCCCACGGGGACTTGAACCCCGGTTACCGCCGTGAAAGGGCGGTGTCCTAACCGCTAGACGATGGGGACACATTCTAATAAACAAATAGTATCTAAAACTGCCAGACGCTATTTTATGCTTAACTACTAGCAACCTTAAATAGGCAAACTAATAGCTATTCTGATAACTTCTCTTTCTTTTGCACTTGCTCAGTACTTAAGAAATCATCTGAATCTTGTAATGACCTTAGCTTATTAAGCTCTTGATCATTGTCATAGGGCGCGAACATAACAGATGTAGCCAAACCAGTAAACATCAACATGAAACCAATTGCTACAGCGATTAAAAAACGAGTCGCCCATATATCATTACCACCTTGAAACATTAATCCGAAGCCGAAAATTAATCCAACAACAGCCATAATCAAGCCAATAAAAAATAATATCTTACCAAAAAGTGCGGTTTTTTTCATAACAATCAAGCCTTATAAAACCAAACGCACTACATCTAAATAAACATGGTGGAGCTAGGCGGGATCGAACCGCCGACCTCTGCAGTGCCACTGCAGCGCTCTCCCAGCTGAGCTATAGCCCCATGCCAAAAGAAGCGCGCATTTTGCGGCAAAGTGCTATTGCTGTCAACCGTTTATTGGTGATTAAATCATAAAAAATAAATTGGAAAACACACTTATTTCGACGATAAAAGCACCGTTAGTCAGCTGGTATTCAGTATCCAAAGTGTATCCTATTCCAATATCACTCTTAATCCGCCTATCGAGTACTCGGCTTAAGAACTAATGTTAATTTCACCTGTCTTATGATTGATATTAAAGGGGATTGGTATTCGTGTTTTACTTCACGCGTATCATTTTTATCATAGCGGTAGGGAAATAACCATCACAAGGACTTGATTAAAATACTAATGATACAATTAATGTTTGATCTTAAAAAAACAACAAAAGTAAGCCTACGCTATTTATTGCTCAGTATTATTCTGCTTAATACACTTTTTAGTGCATCAGTCTC
The DNA here is from genome assembly GCA_036479895.1 of Cocleimonas sp. Taxonomy (GTDB): domain Bacteria; phylum Pseudomonadota; class Gammaproteobacteria; order Thiotrichales; family Thiotrichaceae; genus Cocleimonas. The sequence goes on from JAZGFW010000045.1 coordinate 8,483, forward strand.
AGCTGCGCCGAATACACGTTCGCCACTTGGCATTAACAGCAATGAAGTTATGGATGATGACGCCAGTATTCCTTTTATCAATGTCTTTAAAAACTCGATTCCTTTTGAAGAAGCGCGTCCGTGGCTCACTAAAGGTAAAGTTGAATACGATAAAGATGGTTGGCCAAAAAAATTAAACGGCGGACAAGCAGGTACGCGTTTCCTTTATAAACTTCCTAAAAATACCGTTCCTGATGGTCTTTATACTGTTCTATACGACGGTGAAGGGATTATGACTTACAGTGATGATGCGAAATTAGTACATCGAGAGTCTGGCAAGGATGTCATCAAAATTACCGCAGGCAAAGATAACGAGTTTCGTGTGAAGCTTATTATCAAGCACAGCAACCCTGATAACTACTTAAGAAATATTCGCGTTCTTCTACCGGGCGGAATTTGTTCTAACAACCCCTATAAACGTGTAAACAGTCAAAAACAATGCCGTCGCGGTAAATTTATGGCGTTTGAAAAACACCACGAAAGACTCATATTTAACCCTGACTACTTAAACTATATGAAAGACTTTAAAGTCATCCGCTTTATGAATATGTCAGGTATCACACGTAACCCTACTAGCTTATGGAGTGAGCGCGCCAAAGTAAACGATGCAACATGGGCGGGCAAACAAGGCGTGCGTGGCGCACCTTTAGAAATCATGGTCGCACTTGCTAATAAATTAAATGCGGATCCTTGGTTCAACCTTCCGCATAAAGCCACTAATAATTACATGAGGCAGTATGCCCTTTACCTTAAAAATAATTTAAAGCCTAATTTAAAAGCCTATATCGAATACACCAATGAGGCATGGAACACGATTTTCACCCAAGCACATTATGTAAAAGATATGGGTGAGCGCATGAATTTGGATGAAGACCGCGACAAAGGTGGTTATAAATACTTCTCACTTCGTTCGGTTCAAATGTTTGATATTTTTGAACAGACTTTTGGCGGTACACAACGCCTAGTGCGCGTTATGGGCAGTTGGACGGGCTGGACACGCATGTCAGAAATGTTACTTTCATACCGAGACGCTTATAAAAAAACCGATGCAATGGCGGTAGCGCCCTACTTCTTCCCTAGTTATGCAGCTTCTAAAAAAGCAAAGTCGGTGAATCAATTATTTAAATTAATGTATGATCCCGAAGAAAGGTACTCCATTCCAAAAGTCTTAGGTTATATTTATAAAAATGCGCTCATCGC
>JAZGFW010000046.1:0-6368 GCA_036479895.1 Cocleimonas sp.
CCTCTTTACGCAGCATATCGAGCAGGGTTTTCATGTGTGAATAACCGCCCGTTTTACCGTATTTTTTTGCGGCATTGAAAAAGTCTAAATAAGTGTAAGCGTAGGCTTCTGGACCATCAAGCGGTAAGTCCATCTTCTCTAAAAGCTTCTTACCTACAATATGGGGTGGGCGACCCAACGCAGGACCCACGCCGAGATTAACATTGGGTTCACGAAAATAAACAGGGAGTAACTGCCCATGCACATCGGTTGTATGTAAGATGCGCGCTTGACCTTTTTTAGGAACGCTGTAAAAATCCTTTGGCATGCTTGCTTGAGCGGGTTTATCAGCCGCTATTGCATTTTGCATGAGCCACGATAAGCTGCCTGCACCTGCTGATCCGGCCGCAGCTATCTTTAAAAAGGTACGTTTATCCATTACTGGCATGGTTATTCTCCTAGATTTAGTGATTCAAAAGTCTCTATCAGTAATATACTTTTTATTGCTTGAATAGAGAATCCTGAAATCTAATAACCGTAGTAGGGGTAAACCTTAATACTATAGGCATTCGTGATACGATAGACTTTGTCATAAATGTTAAACTACCTTCACTCTATGAGTTATATCCAGTTGATTCTTAGAACAATTCTATATATTAGCTTTCTCTTTGGAATGGGAAATACCTTTGCCGAAGATGCCTTCATTAAAATTGGTGTTCTCAGTCATCGTGGTGATGACTTTACTCTGAAAGCATGGAATCCCACTGCAAGCTACTTAACAACACAACTCCCTGCTTATGATTTTGAAATCGTACCGCTCAATTTTGATGAGGTTGATGGAGCCGTTCGTAATAATGAAGTGGATTTCATTTTGGTTAACCCTGGCATCTACGTAAACTTGGAGTATCGTTACCGTGTTTCTCGTCTGGCAACCATGCAAAATCTACGCGGGGATGATTCCTATAAAGTCTTTGGTGGTGTAATTTTTACCCGCAATGACCGTAATGATATTAAAACTTTAGAAGATTTAAAGAATAAATCATTTATGGCAGTGGATGCCACATCGCTTGGGGGCTTTGAAATGGCTTGGCGTGAGCTTAAAAGCAAAGACATTGATCCCTATGAGAATTTCTCTCGCTTGGAGTTTGGTGGAATACACGATGTCGTTGTACGCGCCGTTATCAACGGTGAAGTGGATGTAGGTACGGTTCGTACTGATATTCTTGAACGAATGTCATCTAGCGGCGAATTAGACTTAGAAGATATCCGTATTATCAACCCTCAAATGAACGATGAATTTCCCTTTCGTTTAAGTACAAGGTTATATCCAGAATGGCCTTTTAGCAAAGTAAAACAAACCTCCGATGATTTAGCTAAAAAAGTTGCTTTAGCTTTATTTGCTTTGCAAAAAGATCATCCTGCGGCAAAAGCAGGAAAATATGCGGTCTGGGATTTACCCTTAGATTACCAGCAAGTACATGAATTATTTCAAGAGCTTAAACTTCCACCTTATGACCTTATCTCAAAGTTCACACTTCAAGATGCTATAAAGAAATATTGGTACTGGGCGCTCCTTTCATTGTTAGCAATTTTAGGCTTAAGTGCAATCACCTCCGCTGTGGTGCGTCGTAATAAACGTTTAAAGCGAATTCAACAACGTATGGAAAGGCATTATGAACGTCTCTTAGATTCTGTAGGAGATGGGATTTACGGTGTAGACCTTGATGGAAATTGCACATTTTCCAATAAAGCACTAAGCAAAATTACGGGGTGGCAAGCAAAAGACCTTATTGGTAAGAATCAACATAAAATCTTGCATCATACCCATGCTGATGGCTCACCTCACTCTGCAATGGATTGCCCTGTATTTAAAACTTTAAAAGATAGCGAACCACGCTATATAAATGATGATTTATTTTGGAAAAAGGACGGTTCAAGTATTTCGGTTGAATACAGTTGTACCGCAGTAAAAAGCGTAGGCAATAAAACGGTAGGAAGTGTTATCGTTTTTCGTGACACAACCGAACGTAAACTAGCGAAAGAGAAAAACCGAGAACATCGCAAGCAACTTGCCCATGTAGCACGTCTAAGCACCTTAGGTGAAATGGCTTCAGGTATCGCGCATGAATTAAACCAACCGCTTACTGTTATCAGTAATTATTCTCGCGCCTGTGTTCGTATGCTTGATTCTAATGAGCCTGTTAAAGAGCAGTGTTCAGATGTTATGGAAAAAATATCAAAACAAGCTGAACGCGCTGGATCCGTTATTAAACAAATACGGAGTTTTGTAAAAAAAGATCTACCCGAAAGAAAACCTGCAAAAGTATCAGACATGATGAATATGGTTTTAGACCTTATCCATACCGAGGTAGAACTCAAGAAAATTGATTTAGATATCGATCTAGACACTTCCGTTAACTGGGTATTTGCACAAGACACACAGATTGAACAAGTTATCCTAAATTTGGTAAGAAACGCTATAGAAGCGATGGAAGAAACTCCTGATACCGAAAAAAATCTAAGTATTAAAACCCGTGCAACTTCAAACAATAATCTTAAAATAAGCATCAGTGATTCTGGTTGTGGTATTGACAAGGCATTAATTGACCAGCTATTTGATCCTTTTATCACCACAAAAGATCACGGCATGGGTTTAGGTTTATCAATCAGCCAAGGTATTATTGAAGCACATGATAGCCAAATAATCATCGATGAAAGCAGCCACAAAGGCGTAACTTTTAGTTTTAATTTACCCATTGTAGATGCACCCTCAATAGCACTTAAAAAGGATAGCAAGGAAATCACATGAGTGAGCAAATCACGGTATTTATTGTCGATGATGAAGATGAAGTCAGAGACTCCTTAAAAATGTTGATTGAATCAATTGGTCTGGCAGCAGAAACTTACGAGTCAGCACAAGATTATTTACAAAGCTTTGATGCAACACGCGCTGGCTGTTTAATTTTAGATGTACGCATGAAGGGCATGAGCGGCTTAACCTTACAAGAGCATTTAAATAAAAATGAGCCCTTACACCCGCCTATTATTATCATTACTGGACATGGAGATGTGCAGATGGCGGTACGTGCCGTAAAATCTGGGGCATCTGAATTTTTAGAAAAACCTTTTAATGAGCAACAATTACTAGACAGTATTCACATTGCTATAGAACAGGATGCAGAGCAACGTGGTAAGGCACTGCAACTCGCAGAAATAAAAAACCGTGTGAATCGACTGACTGAGCGAGAAAAGGAAGTCATGGAACTCATTGTGACAGGCATGCTAAATAAAAACATTGCCTCTGAGTTAAATATTAGTCAATCCACGGTAGAAGCACACCGTTCTAAAGTTATGGGAAAAATGGAATCAAAGACCTTATCCGACTTGATGCGAATGATTATCTCATTACGTCTTCAATTTTAGCTTATTGCTAAGTGATTTCATAAAACGAGACCATTGCACGACTCGGATGACGAGTAAAAATGGCTGATATTTCTTTGGCACCGATTCATGCAAAAGGTCTCAAAAACAAAAAAACCGATTAGATTTATCTAATCGGTTTTCAAGACTTAACCTTAGTATCGTCTTTTTTCACATTTTCAACTTATTTTGGCACTTCAGTATCATGCCCATTTACAGTTCCACGTCCATTATCGATAATCAATTCTGCTGATGAACCTGTATCCGCAGTGGAGTTTGACTTTTCTCCTCCGCCACACGCTGTTAGCACACCAGCAGTCAATAATGCCATTATTAGTAGTGATAAATTCTTCATTTTAAACCTCTTTTTAACTTTAGGGATAGACCCTAAGTTTTTTGTATTTCTGATAAGTCCTATCTGGAACAATCCCAAATAGGACTAGCAATTAAACCATTATCGAGTAACAGTAACCGTTACTTTTGCCCAGCTATCATTCCAATCAGGGTCTTTAACACCGTACCAAATATCAATAGTTCCGGTTAGGTTACTGGATGCAGTATAAACAAGCTTGTTATTTACGATGCGTACACTACCCATCCAAGGGCGATCCACCTCGTAGATCTCAAGACTTCTACCGGTATCATTGGCAATAACATCCATAGTCACAGTACGACCTCGTGCAACGCTAGCAGTATCATCTCTTGCTGTTACAACAACAGGTTGAGGCGTAGTAGTGCCGACAGTGATAACAACATTACCCCACGTCGTTTGTCCTGAGCTATCAATTAGTTCGTACCAGAAATTTTCTTCACCATTAAAGCCAGCTCTCGGTGAATAAGTAATTGTGCCGTTTGCATTTCTTATAGATCCACCAATTGGTATATCAATCCAACCTGTTCTAATACCAATACCTGTATCATTCGCAAGCAAATTAATCGTTACAGGTGATGTAGCAGCTGTACTCGCAACATCTTTATTTGCATTTAATACGGTTGGTGGAACAGATGAGTTAACCGTTACGGTCAATGCTGCCCACTCCAAATCATTGGCTGTGGTTGAGCTTATACCGTACCAAATTGTATCAGTGCCACTATAACCACGGTTAGGTGTATATCTAAGCTGACCTCCTACTATTGATACTTGACCATTAGATGCAGGATCAACCATTTCAAGCGCTAGGCCTGTACCGGTATCATTGGCCAATACATTAACCGTAATCGCTCCACCGTTAGATTGAGCCGTATCATTGTTAGCGGCAAATTGAACACCTGGTGTAGTTGAGCGAATATCATCTACATCGATATAGCTTCCTTGAATTGGAATACCACCCGTGTAAAGTGAATCTACAACAAGCGCATTGCTACCATTGGTAGGGTTATTAAAAACACCTGCCATATCAATTTTGTAGAAAACACCGCCATCTGTGAAGAAGTTGTAGTAGTTATCGCCACTCTCATCTACATAACAGGTATGTGATTGTGCGGTGTTAATAATATTTTCACGCGAAAATGGTAGCCCTATCCAGTAATATCCAATCGGTCTTTCTGAATTAATATAACGAATAGAACGATGCATACTTCTTCCAAATGTTGCACTGAAACCGTGATTAGAACTAAGCGCAACATCGTTCTTTTCAGAGAAACACATATGACCAGGACCTGTGCGGATACCAATATCAATCGTATTGGCGATCTTCCAACGATCAACATCAATAACGCTCATTGCACCGCCTGCCATACCGACATACAAATGTTTATTGTTAGGTGCAAAATCTCCATTGTGACCACCGGGAATACCAGGGAAAAAACAATCAAGCGGGAAGTCATTATTTACATCTTGATCCGTACTACGGTTTATACCTTCTTGTGCAAACAGTGTGTTGTAGCGTCTTTCACGTTCACGACTTGGACCCGTTAATGCTTGATTAAAAGTGCTACGATAAATAGTAATACAGGATTGCAGAATACGATCAGCTTTTGTTTTTGAGAAAATTTGTGTACGTTGTAAGTCCATACGACGATCAAGAGTCAGGCCAGCCGTAGTTAATTTTAGCTTAAGTAACGCATGGGGAACTCCCACGCTGTAATCATCGCCATTGACGTGAGAACCTTCTTCAATCGCATAAAAATCTGCCTGTTGACTACCTGGCAAACTGGTTCGATCACGATTTACAATTTGGTGAATCGACGTTCGTGTCGGCAAATGATTCAACAACGTTGCTGTGATTTGTGTACCCACCTGCTGGACACGATAGGTTGAGATTTGATTATTAGTTCTATCAATAACAGCGGCAATATCTGATGTCAACCAATACGGATGACCACTTACCTGTGTGCCACCATGCGTGCCCGATGTACATTGGTACTTTGTTGCACCTGCAATGGTATTAGCATCAGCATGGCTTAATAATTGACTGCCGTCATCTAAGGTACAATCAACATTTTCACCAATCGTTCCCACCACTTCATCCGTCTCAACATTGATGAATGAACCCATAGGTCGATTAGACGCTGCCATTAAAATGATTTTATACTTATCGTTATAAGCATCACCTGAGCGCGGCATATGCGTCAGCGGGATCTGCTGGGAATTATTCATCGATGTTGTGCCATTTGAATCTTTGCGTAGATCAATAACATTCACAAATCCAGAACCTTTCGGCACACCATATATTTTACTATTAAAGCCATTATCAGCGTGGTGACCTAAAATACCGGGCACATCAAGCGAGTTTACCAAAGACATATTATCAACATCTATTTCAAGGATTCGATTGCCTGTCGGTGTTGTTGGGCTAGTATTATGTTCATCCGCAAAATAGGCATGCATTGGACCTGCAAAACCTGATTGTGAGGCAATTAATACAGAGCTTAGTGTGAGGCTGTTTATAAACAGTTTACCCAAACCACCTGAAAGCTTATTCCTACTTTTATTCATTTTAATCCTACCTTATATCAACTATTTTTTA